>JBAQJG010000524.1:0-11261 GCA_049300145.1 Chthoniobacterales bacterium
GTGAAACATTGGTCGCAGTGGATTGATTATTGGGCGGTCGATTGGGACAACAAAGGCGACACGTTCCACAACGAATGGCAAACGTATCGCACGCGCAAAGATAGCACTCTCTCGCTTGAAACGACGCATACTTACGCGGATGCGGGCGAATATACCGTGGTTGTGAAGGTCATCGACATTCTTGGCAACGACACAACCAAAACGGTGAAGGTGAGAGTGAAATAATTCATGCCGCGCAGACTGAGAGGCGATGTTAATCAACTCGGCTTGCTTGAAGCACGGGTGGCGACAGCGCCGTGCGTCCCGGGAATTCGGCACAAAGTTAACGAATGGCGCGGCTTCGAACTAAAGCCGGAAATGAAGCTGGAATGGCCAAGTGGGGGCTATCGAGGCATCACCGAGACAACGGAAACGTTGTTGAAGCATTGGTTCTATACCGATCACATTAGGCCGAGAAGATTTCGTTATCACTACTTCCAGCAGGAAGCCATCGAGACGCTGATCTATCTTTACGAAGTAGCCAAAGTGCGGCGGCACAAAAATCTGATCGAAACGTTTGCAACGCGGGCTGACTTGCGACTGCTGCAATACGACGACTTCGCGCGCTATTCCGAAAAAATGGCTACTGGCAGTGGCAAGACCAAGGTGATGTCACTCGCAATTGCGTGGCAATTCTTTAACGCCGTGGCTGAGGCGAGGGACGACTTCGGGAAGACGTTCCTACTCATTGCTCCAAACGTCATCGTGTTTGAGCGGTTGCGGATAGATTTTGAGGGCGGAACGATCTTCAATTCCGACCCGGTTATTCCTGACGCGCTTCGGATTTATTGGGATTTCCAATGCTACATGCGTGACGAGGCAGAAAGAGCCAGTTCGCTCGGCGCATTGTATCTCGCAAACGTGCAGCAGTTTTACGAGCGCCAACAACGCGAAAGAGACGAACCTGACGTGATGACCGCCGTTCTCGGCCCCAAACCGCCGGTAGAAAGAATGGGTGTCGTGGATTTCGACAAACGAATTGCAGCACGAGGCGGTCCGGTTGTGGTCCTAAACGACGAAGCACATCACACCCACGATGAAGAAAGCGAATGGAACAAGCTAATTCGCGGGCTCCATAGCGATGTTTCGAATGGCCTTGCTGCACAATTGGATTTCACTGCCACACCGCGTCACAGCAAAGGGCAACTCTTCTCGTGGACGATTTACGATTATCCGCTCAAGCAAGCGATAATTGATAACGTAGTGAAGCGACCCCTGAAAGGCATCGCCAAAGGAATCACGGAACAGCGATCAGACATTGCCAGCACAAAATACCGAGCCTATTTGGCCGCTGGCGTGGAACGATGGAAAGAATACTGCGAGCAACTCAAACCGCTTGGCAAAAAGCCTGTGTTGTTCGTGATGATGAACGACACGAGCGAGGCAGACGAAGTGGGCGATTGGCTGCGGCACAAATACCCATCGGAGTTTGGCGCTGAACGTCTACTAATCATTCACACTGATAAATCTGGCGAGGTGTCCAAAAAAGATTTGGACAAAGCCCGCAAAGCGTCCCGCGAGGTCGATTTGGATACCAGCCCTATTAACTGCATCGTCAGCGTTTTAATGCTCCGTGAAGGTTGGGACGTGCAGAGTGTCACGGTGATCGTCGGCCTGCGCCCTTATACGTCCAAGGCAAACATCCTTCCGGAACAAACCGTGGGGCGGGGATTGCGTCTCATGTTTCGAGGAATGGAACGCGGCGGTTATATCGAGCATGTGGACGTGATCGGGAACAAAACATTCATCGAGTTCGTGGAGCAGTTGGAACGAGAAGAAGATTTACAGTTGGAGACCTTTCAAATCGGCAAAGACAAGGTTGTCATTGTCACCATCCAGCCGGACGAGAAGAAAAAGGATAAAGACATTTCAATACCTGTTTTGAGTCCCATCCTGACGCGCAAGAAATCACTGGCCGAGGAAATCGCTGAGTTAGACGTGACTGGATTCAATTCTCCTGTGCTGCCGCGTAAACAAGACGACGCGGTTGCAAAGAAATTCCGATACGAGGGATTCGACATCATTACACTGCAAAAGCTGATCGAACGGGAATACACGATTCCCGAACCACAGACGCCAGAGGAAGTGATTGGTTACTACGCGCGACGAATCGCACAAGACGTGAAACTTCCGTCGCAATTCTCGGCACTTGCGCCAAAGGTGCGGGAGTTTTTGGAAAAGAAAGCGTTCGGAGAAAAAGTAAACCTTGAGGCTCCGGCAATCTTAAAGGCGATCAGTAGCAACGTCGCTCAATACGTGACCGTGAAAACGTTCGTTGAAGCGTTGCGCAAAATCGTCGTCGAAGAATTGCAGCCGCAACTACTCCACGCGGGCCGAGCACTATCAGAGACCGCGCCTTTTCCTTGGTCGCGACCTACCATGGCAGCGAGTAAAAGCGTATTCAATCTCGTGCCGTGCGATAACGAGTTCGAAAAGGAGTTCGCGCGATTTCTGGAAAAGGCGGAAGACGTTTTGCGTTTTGCAAAGCTGCCGGAGCAATTCGGTTTTGCAATCGATTATCAAGACCGCGCTGGCAATTTCCGATATTACGAGCCAGATTTTGTTGCGCTTACGAGCGATGGCAGTCACTACATTATTGAAACCAAAGGCTTGGAAGACGTAAATGTCGCAAACAAAGACCGCGCTGCACAACTATGGTGTGAAAATACAACGCGGCTCACGGGTAAGTCGTGGGGTTATTTGAAGGTGCTCCAAACGGAATACAAGCGTCTCCAACCAACGGCGTTTTCAGACATTGTAGTTTTGGGGCACGCGCAGGTTCTTTTGTAATTCAATTTTTCGCTGCCCTGCAACCCGGTGTCGATGGTCCCGGGCAATTGGGGATTCGGGCATTTAGAGGCCGCGTGACACAATGTGCTCCACACCTTGTCCATCATCTAGCTTACGGCTTGAGCAACAGTGCCTTCTGGGTGGTGATACCAGCCGGGGTCGTCATAAGTCGAAATTCCTTCGCGAATTTTTAGCACCGTGAACATGCCCCCCATTCCGATAGGACCGAATTGTCCTTCGCCGGTCATCATAGGCAGCGTGTTTTTCGGCCCGCCCATGTGCATGGTGGACATTTCGTGCATTCCATCTGAGTTCATTGACGTGTATCCGGGAACCAACTGGCTAATTTTATCGCTCACATCTTTTTGATTCGTGCCGATGAGGTTGGCGATGTTGTGATTCATCGCGTTCATGGCGTGATGATTCTTGTGACAGTGAAATGCCCAATCACCCGGATTATCGGCGACGAACTCGACCGTGCGCGTCGTGCCCGGTGGAACATTGACCGTGACCTCCGGCCAGCGCGCTTCTTTCGGAATCTCGCCTCCATCGGTTGCGACTGTCCAGAACTGATGACCGTGAAAATGAATCGGGTGACTGTCCATGCTCAGATTGGCAAGACTAATCCTCACCCGTTGGTTCAACTTAACCACGAGCGGGTCGGTGCCCGGCCAGACGCGACTATTAAACGTAAACAAATTGAAATCCGTCATGATGTTCGGATTGGGCGTGTAACCGCCCGGCTCAACAAACCATTCCTGCAAGAAAATGCAGAAATGCCGATCCACTCGCGGAGCGTAACCACCTTTCGGATGAATCACAAAAAAACCCTGCATTCCCATCGCCATTTGCAGCATCTCATCCGTATGCGGGTGATACATTTGCACGCCATGCTGCTTGAGCGTGAACTCGTAGGCGTAGGTCTCACCGGGAGGAATGTGCTTTTGGGTCAGCCCGCCGACGCCGTCCATTCCATTTGGCAAGATCAGGCCGTGCCAGTGAACAGAAGTCGGCTCGGGAAGAGAATTGGTGACTAAAATCCGAACGTGATCGCCTTCGACGGTTTCAATGGTCGGGCCGGGCGTTTGCCCATTGTAACCCCAGCAATTGACGATCATTCCCGGCGCGAACTCTCGCTTCACGGGTTCGGCGATGAGATGAAATTCTTTCACGCCATCGACCATTCGCCACGGTAGGCTCGCTCCGTTCGGCGTAACCACGGGCACGTGCGGCTTGATGGTTTGCGGTGTTGTTGTCGCGGTTGGTGATCCTGCGATCATCTCAGCGCCGCGTGCAATTCGAGTCAAAAGTGCCGAGCTTCCGGCCAGCATTGCCGCTCCGGAAAAGAATTTTCGTCGAGTAATCATAAATGTCAGTGTGTTTCTGTTTCTTTGAAAGATGATGGGGTTTGATCGCTACCCACCGCGCTCGCGCTAAGTCGGCAACCTACTGCACGTTCTAAATCCGCACGCGCAATCCAGTAATCGCGCCACGCGTCGATAAAACCCTTTTCCGCGGAAAGCTCGTTCTGTTTTGCGAGCAGCAGATCGTAGGGACTTTTCAACATGCTGTTGTAACCAGCGAGTGTCAGTTCAAGGATGTGATGGCGCTGTGGCACAAGATTGTCGCGGTAAAAAATGGCAAGATCGCGTTTCGCTATGACGCGATTTCGGGCTTCCCGAACATCGGCCCGAATTGAAACCGCATTCGCTTCAACCCGTCTTTCCGCCTGACGCAGTTGCGCCTCAAGTCGCGCGATCCGTCCTTGACCTCGGTTGAAAATCGGAAGGTCAAGTTTCAACGTCGGTCCAGTCACGCGTTGTCGATCCGTCTCGCGCTCGCTATCAACACCGAACTCAATCGCGCCGACGTAGCGATACGTCTTGGTTAGTCCCAGACTCTGAACCAGCACCAGCGCTTCGGTCTTCGCAGCCGCGAGATCGAGCCGCTGATTAATCGCGATTGACTCCAACCCCCGCTGCGAAAAATCATGTGCCGGAACAGCCGCGAGTTCACCCTCGATTTTCCAATCTGTGTCATCACCCCAAAGACCCATTAATCGGTTGAGCCTCTCACGCGAGAAGCCAATGGCTGTCGCCAATTGGTTGGCCTCCAGTTTCATCTGCGAGTAGGTCGCTTGTTGATTGGCAAGATCAAGATCGGGAATGTTTCCCGCTTCATGCTGCTGAATCGAAAGCTCCAATGCCGCCCCTTCCGTTTCATTGATCGCTAACAGCCGATCGAGTAATTGTTGTTGCGCCTGCATTTCGTAAAACGCGGTCTTCACTTCAGTCGCCAGCTTTAATATCTCATCGCCGACACGCAATTTGGTCCGCGCAAGTTCGTTGGCTGCGACTCTTTTTCGGAGCGGAATCAAAAGGAGATCGAAAAAATCCTCCGCAATTGAGGTTTCAACATTCGTCGCCGATGGGGGCCGATCAGGAAACCGAGCGCTTATAGCAAACGTCGGATTTTTCAGAAGACCGGCTTCGATGAAAGCTGCGTTAGCGATTCCAATCTCCTCAAATGTTGCCTGTAATTCGCGATTGTTGAGAAGGGCGACCTGCACCGCGCTATCAGCCGTGAGAGGGCGATGCGCCAACAAGTGAATGTGACGCGATATTTGGTCATCCGCCGCCGCCGGGTCTTTACGCCATTCAATTTGCTTTCCGGTTCGCTCGCGGATGGTTTGCGCCAACTCAGGTTGAGGGTAGACCGGCGTTGTTGCCAAGGTCGCAGTCATAAGAAAGCACGCAAGAAAACGACGCAACATCACCAGCCAGCTTTCTGTTCCACCAAAGTCATTCCGCAGATTGGACACTTCCCCGGCTTATCCTGCTTGACTTGCGGGTGCATCACGCAAGTCCAGTAACTTCTTGCCCCCGGCTTCTGCTCGCCGTTCATGTTCACGCCGTGATGAGTCCCCTGCACGTCATGTCGCATCCCCGGCATATTTTCCATTTCGGATGCCTGATACTGCGGTTCTACCGGCGCATTGCCCGCGAGCCTCTCATTTGCTTTCTGAATCAATTCGTCTCGGTGCAAACGTGGTGGCGGCGGAGCGCGCCCTTCACGCGCCTCGGCGCTCGCCGGACTACTAGATGAAAGCGGAATTGGTTGTGTTGTTGCGCAACCAGCGAGTAGAGCCGCGAAGATTACTGCGCAGGGTGATCTAATCATGCGACTCCGGCGCGGGTTCGAAGCGAAACTCGCGGCCACGCCGAGATGGTGCAGACAAACACAAGTGAGAGCGCAGTAAGTCGCGCGGCTCGCGTGCGCGAAAGCAAAGCGAGAGAGACAACCCGAAGACCCCAACTGCCAGCCCATAGACTGGCAATGGGTTCAGCAAAAAATGCATGTATTCCGGACTGCTGAGATGCTCGGTCAGCACTGATGCCAGAAACATGGAGTTATTTCTGAATGACCGCGTTCTCGATCAGGTTAACTCCGTCGCGGGCAGTGACCTTTCCTTCAACGGTGATCTTCTTGGCGGCGTATTGCACCAGTTCAGTGTTGAGCGGCTTGTGCTCGCCGATCAGCAGATAAATCTTACCGTCATCGGTTTTGAGGCCGACTGGTAGCCCGCTTGAGATACATTTCTTCGCGCAATCGGCGTGCTTCTCGCCGGTCGCGTTGTGATCGATGTAACACGCCATGTCGACCACCTCACCAGTGATCTTCTTGGTCTCGCCAGACGAAATGGCGTCCTTGTCGCCATGTTCGTGGCCTTCGTGCGCAACAGCCGAATATGCGGAAAATACCGCTGCGACTGCTATTGATAAGAGGATGTTTCGCTTTTTCATGTTGTTCTTTCGTTTATGGGTTTGGTTTGGTTTGATCACTTTTGAATCTCTCCGCAGCCGACCATCTCTTTTCCGCCGTAGGGATTGGCAACCGTTGTCGATGTTTGCACCCAATCCTTGTTGAGCATCGGGCAGTGGACGACATAGTAACCGGACTGGCTGGCCACGATGTTTTTTGCCCGACCGCTTAGTTTTTCGAAGCTGGCTCTGGCGTCTTTCAGTGAGTTCGCGTTAGCTATTTGGCTGCCATCTTCGCCGAGGTTCCTTGCTGCGGACTTAGCGCTGCCGAGATCGTCAGCCGCCAAGGCCGCGTGAATTTTCTCGTATCCGGCGAGGAACTCTTTGTCCTCATCCGAGAGATTTGCCGCGGGCGCGGAAAACGTGATCACGATCAGAGCGGTCCCGACCGCCATGAGCGCCTGTAGGTTACGTATTATTTTGTTCATGTTATCTTTTGTTGAATTGTTGTTGTTAGAGGGAATGATTACGCATTCGCGCAGTCGATGAAGAATCGACCCGTTGCGACACACAAGTGTCGCGCGAGGTGGCTAGCAAACGCCCGAGTGATCGTGTCAACCCGGAGCGTTAGCTTGGAGAAACAGGAGGAGCGTGAGCGAGAATGCTCTGCTGCAGCACTGATTCAGAGAAGGAGAGCGCATCCGGCGGCCCGGTGTCCAGTTCGAGGATGTGCGCTTGAGCCTGCAATATCTGTGAAGCGAATTGCCCAGAGAAGTAGTTCTTGAAAACAAAATCCACCGTGTTTGCACCGGTGTTTATCTTCGCTGCCGTGATTGCTTTCAGCGTCTTGCAACATGGCATATCTCCGTCGCCGTGCTGCTTTGCCGGTGCCGGATGACCGGGACAATGCGCATGAACATCTGGGACCGTCCCGCTTCGCTGAATTGCCCCGAGCGCACAATGATTCGATACAACAAACCACGTCACGATCGTGAATGCCGTGACCGCCAACCGACCAAAAGTTAGTGACTTTGCGCGCACTGCAATTACTACTTGGTCGCTCAAGAACGTTTCGTGTTCAATTTTTTTTATCAGTGGACTGTCTTAACAGCCCTGTTTTCTTGCCCCGCTAAGCACTGCACCATGGAATCCGTGAGGCAGGGTCGCGGTGGCGTTCTTGTCGCGCTACAAATCGGATTAGCGAACAATCGGGTTGCAATTATTTCCGCGAGATGCGCTTCCAAAACTGCGCGAGCGCGCTTTTCGGCTTCGGAATCGGGGGCTGGTCTCGACGCGATGCGGGCGGCAACACAAATAACGGCGAATGTCTTGGGCAAGGCCCGATTATCACCGCTTTGCCGCGTTTCGATGACGGTCCCTTGGCCGCCTTCGCCCGCCACATCATTTGCTCCATTGCTTTCTTGAGCCTCGGCGGCAACTGGTCTAATTGCGCCCTCGACTCCGCCAACGGGTCTAGCAGTGGCCTCACAGTATCTGCCATGACGCGATTTCTACTTCCAGTGGCTCAGTCGCTGATCGTAGTGCTTCGCCAAGATGGCGGAGCGGTCGCTGGTCGCCGCAGAAACAAATCTCTTCTCCGGTTTCAATGTCGATGCCTTGCGCAAACCCGATTGTGCTCATCGCCGGGATGCTCACTTTAAGAACTCGAACTCGCATAAATAGTTCCTTTCCGTGTGACCGCGTTTGATTTCCGTGGGAACAGCCAGCCTAACCACAGCGCCGCGTTCGCGGTTTCCACCACGAACTCCCAAATTTCCGCGCGGTAGCGTGAAAATTCGTAACCGCGTTTACGTCTTGCCCATGTCATCAATGCCGCAACCGCATCGAGATCGTCGAATCGGTCCGGGCGCTCGCCCAATTCTTTGCGGTAAAATGCACGAACGTCTTCCAGAGCGCCCCTTCCATATGTGTCGAACATCGCGGCGCAAACTTGCGGTTCAGCCCGAAGAGTTTCTTCCGCCCAACGCCGAGCATCGCGGACCCATTGCGCAATAATTAAATCGTTACGGAACGAATCTTCCTCACTTTCGAACCCTTCAACGACACAACGCGCATTGAAAAACCTGAGCACAACCTTTTGTTCAACGCTGCCTTCTGGATTTAGAAGCCGCGCCATCCGCAGAATCGGGTGGGCCATCAATTCCGCGCGCGGTGTGATATGCGCGCGCCCGGGCGCTTCTCGAATCAAGCGAAGATTCAGCCGTCCGTTGTCACGCCAACCGTTCGATGATGCCTCTGATAATCCGCATCTGAATTCCCAAAGTGAATGCGTTTCCTCGATGCCAGCGGCACACAAAATCGCAGCCCAAAACCACGTGTCGCCAAGAAATGCGACCGCCAATTCGTTATTCCATTTCTCCTGACGCTCGCGCCACGGTGCAAACAATACGGTGAAGGTAGTCGCCAGATTGATGTGAGTGATTTCATTGCCGTAATGAGTGACTTGCCTTGCAAGTTCAGCCAGCGGCACGTAAGGCCGGTCAGATTTTGCGGCCAAACAGTCAGCGGCCCACTCCGGTTCTCCTTCGGCCAGATCGAATGCCGACTCAAAAAGCAGAGCATAAACTTCATCCAATCCCTGCCAGAGCGAGGTAACTCGGCCAGTGACACTTCGCGCCAAAAGTGAATCATCCGGTCGAGATACGCCGTCTGATCAATGGATTGCCCTTTCCGATCAGCCGCCACTTGTGCGAGTCCGTTTTGAACGGGGTCGTGGAGTCGCAGATATGGCGCTGGGTGTTTTCCGGCGATGGCCGCAGCGAACTCTTTTGTGATGAACTGCCGTTCTTCGGCGAGTGAGACGTTATTCTTCATGATGCGATTTCCTGTTATTTCGCGCATCAGAAACGAGACGAGAAAGGCCGCTGCTCACATTTGGAACAGCGGCCTTTCGCCCGGAGATTTTGTTCAGGACCTATTTAGTCCCGCGCATCGGCTGGGAATCCAGTTCCCCGCCAAGCCACCGTAGTTATCTCCTACCCGGTTGGCAGACGTTGCTTTCGCAACGCCATTCCTAATGCTTGGATGATTAAAGCAAATACGGCGCGAGAAGGCAAGATCAATTGAGGCTGATCTGAAATTGACGTTTGGAATTTTGGAATTTTTTCCAAAAATTTTATTGTTTAGAGCAGAGAGATCGATAATACGCGACCCCCGGTCTTCCGCACAGCGGGCCCGTGCACCGGAGGGGTCCGGTCGAACATTTGCTCGTTAGGCTCGGCGCGCGTTTGCAGACCCGCCGTTAAGGCGTCGCCATTCCGATATTGATTCCCTGTGCGCCACTGCGACACGAAACGGCGCGCCGGTAGGCGGATGACGAGAGGATTTATCCTCAGATTCGACTCAACGGAGTTATCCGAAGTTGAGTAAGGCGGTGATGAATCTCTGGACTCGGTATGTCCATCCACACAGCATTCAGTTTCTCAATCCAAACGTTTTCGTTATTTGAAATCCGTTCGGTAGTGATCCCATCGGACCCGCATAGCAGCGACTTTACGAAGTCAGGTTTAGAGGCGGATTCTTTCTTCATGACGGTCACCGTTTGTTTCGATTACGCCGCCACAACTGGACGTGTTGACCACAATTATTTTCGCGGTTGGGTGTAGCAATAAGAATGCCTCTCGAATTGACCGACCAGAAATACTTAAGCGCCGCTGAGGGCTTCGTTGCACTTGGGATGTATCTGGATGCAGACGCCGAACTGGACAATATCGACCCACTTTGTCGCGCTACGCCGGAAGTGCTCGCCGTAAGGCTCGAAATTTGCAGCGGCCTCGAAAAATGGGAATTGATGCAGGTGGTGGCTGTGAAACTGGCAAATTATGACCCCACAAATCCGCAGTGGGCAATTGCATTTGCCTATGCCACGCGGCGGGCTGACTCGATACAAAAAGCGAGGGAAATCCTGTTAAACGCGCTCCGATCACATCCCGAAGAGCCGACGATTCGCTACAATTTAGCCTGCTACGAGTGTCAGCTTGGAAATTTGCCTGTGGCCAAACAGTATTTCATGCAGGCGACCAAGGCGGACGCAAAATTCAAATTGATGGCGCTGGATGATGCCGATTTGGAGCCGTTGTGGACTGAAATCGAGCAGATCAAAGATTGAGATGGGTATACCTATGCGCGCTCCAGAGCCCGGGCCGGCGTCGGTGCAACTACGTGACGATAGAATGTCGCTCTGGAAATCCCCAATCCTTCGCAAATTTCGACAACTTGAGTCTTGGCGTCAGCGTAAAGCGACCGAGCCATCTTGAGTTTCTTGGCATTCATTACACTTGGACGACCACCAAGACGGCCCCGGGTTCGAGCGGACGCCAATCCAGCATTCGTTCGATCGCGGATAATGTCGCGCTCGAATTCTGCGAGTGCTCCAAAGATATGAAAAAACAGCTTTCCGCCGCTGGTGCTGGTATCGATATTTTCTTGCAGACTTCGGAAACCTTTTTGCGCCACTTGAAGGGCAACAACGGTCTCGATCAGATGCTTTAACGAGCGTCCGAGCCTGTCTAGCTTCCAAACCACGAGCACATCGCCCTGCCGCATGAAGTTCAAAGCTTCGGCCAACCCCGGTCGTTCCGATTTCGCTCCGCCCGCTTTGTCGGTAAAGATTTTCTCGCACCCCGCTTTCGTTAGGGCATCAGTTTGAAG
>JBAQJG010000525.1:0-1606 GCA_049300145.1 Chthoniobacterales bacterium
TTTCCGGCCTGGACGATGCGGCCACGGTCCATGCGAACATTCTCAGCGGCGCGCAGCGGATTCTCGACCTCATCGCCGAATACGAACGCGTCCCGGGCGACAGCCCGCTCAGCGCCACGCTCCTGGACCAGATTGGCGAGGCCGACGGTTGGAACTTGGAACACCGGATCAAGTCGCTCATCACGAATCTGCACGCTCCGGAATCCGATCGCATCGTGGGCACGCTTTCCGGCGGAGAAAGACGCCGCGTTGCGCTTTGCCGGGCGCTTCTCGCGCGTCCCGATTTTCTGATTCTCGACGAACCGACCAACCATCTTGATACTGGCTCGATCGAATGGCTGGAAGATTTTCTCGCACGTTACGCCGGCACCTGTTTGTTCGTCACGCACGATCGCTATTTTCTCGATCGGGTGGCGACGCGGATCGTCGAGCTGTCGCGCGGCGCGTTCATCAGCTACGATGGTAACTACACGGATTACCTGCTCGCGCGCGTACAGCGAAAAGCGGTCGAGGAGGCGCAGGGACATCAACGGCAGAAGTTTTTGAAACGGGAACTGCAATGGGTGAGAAAAGCGCCCCGCGCGCGCCGGACGAAATCGGTGGACCGCGTGGAACGCTATTTCGAAATGGCCGCGCAGGAGGCGCCGGAGGCGGAGCTCGACGTCGAGTTGATTATCCCCACGCCGCCGAAGCTCGCGAATCGCATCATCGAATTGCGCGACGTGAGCGTGGAGCTGGGCGGCCGCACGCTCTTTCAGCACGTGAATCTCAATCTCGGTGCCGGGGAACGCCTTGGGGTTGTCGGCCGCAACGGGCTCGGTAAATCCTCGCTCCTCAAAGTCATTCTGCAGGAACTGCCCGCCGCCAGCGGTGCCGTGGAGATCGGCGCGCGGACCCAGATCAATTACGTCGATCAAAATCGGCTGCTCCTCGACGACGAGAAAACGGTTTGGGAAGAAGTCGGGAGTGGCGGGGAACACGTCACGCTCGGCGAGCAAAGCATCACCTTGCGCGCTTATCTGAGAAGGTTTCTTTTCAGCGAAGACCGCATCAACACGAAGATTTCGCAGCTGAGCGGAGGCGAACGGAGCCGGGTGCTCCTTGCAAAAATCCTTAAGCGCGGCGGCAATGTTTTGATGCTCGACGAACCGACGAACGATCTCGATCTCGGCACGTTGCGCTTGCTCGAGGAGGCGCTCGTCGCCTTTGGCGGCTGCGTCATCGTAGTGAGTCACGATCGCTATTTTTTGAATCGCGTTTGCACCTCGATTCTCGCCTTCGAAGGCGAAGGCCGAGTAAACTATAGCGTCGGGAACTACGATTACTACCTGGAACGGCGAGTTATGCTCGCTCCTGCTCCCGACTCAACTCGAGATCAGAAATCAGAAGTCAGATGCCAGTCCGGCTCGGACCCCGCGCCGGCCGGCGCCGCCCCGCGTAGGCGGGGCAAAGAAAAACCGAGAAAACTCAAGTGGAAAGAAGAGCGTGAATGGGAGTCGATGGAGGCGAATATTCTGGCGGCGGAAAACGAGGTATCGGATTTGGAAGCCACGTTTGCCGCGCCGGATTTTTATGCGAAACCGCGGTCGGAGATTTTCGATTTAGA
>JBAQJG010000526.1:0-1902 GCA_049300145.1 Chthoniobacterales bacterium
GACACTGTTGTTGCTGGCTCCGTCGATCTCGATCACATCGAGGCTGTTGCCAGCGGCGATCTCGCGGCAGTTATCGCACACGCCGCAAGGCGTAACGGTGGGACCGTTCACGCAATTGAGCGCCTTCGCCAAAATGCGCGCGGTCGATGTTTTGCCAATGCCGCGCGGTCCGACAAACAAATACGCGTGCGCCAGTCGGTTTTGCGCAACCGCATTCTTGAGCGTCTGCGAGACATGCTTCTGCCCGATCAGATCGTCAAAAGTTTGCGGCCGATATTTGCGCGCGAAAACCTCGTAGCTCACGCGCGTAATCTAACGCGCCATCACCCGAATCAAAACTAGAAACTCCTGACAACTGCTCAATGAGCGGTCGCACTGGGCGCTGCGGCAACGCGGCGGCTCCTATTCTTCGGCACGTTGCGGTCGGCGGTAACGCGGCTTTGGGGTCGTGGCGATCCACTTCTCGATCAGATTCCCATCTTCCGTGAAGATGCAGTTTTGGCCGTGCGTGAGGGTGTCAGCGTGCGCAGCGTGGATCAATTCCTTGCCGTAATTTGTGCACTTGAGATCAACTCCGAGGCCTCCCGCTGCGTTCGCGCTGTCGCAACCACTTTGTAAGTCCCGGCCGAAAAGAACCTGCCCGGGTTTTGGCGACGGAGAAAGCGCGCTCATGGCTCTTGACCTGGATCTGGTGCTCGAAAAGTTTCTCGTTGCTATCATCGGAAATCTCGTACCAGGTGACGGTGAGTTGAGAGCCTTTGATGTTCCCCAACTGCACGATTGCAGTGATTTGCTTCTCGGTTTGCGGGAAACTGAACCGGGGATTCACCAGCGTGCCCTTGGCATCGATCGACGACGCCATCACCATTGAGATGATTGGGTCCTTATTTTCGACGGGAGGAGACGGCCCTTTCTTGGTTTTGTCGCTGCTCGCCTCGGAACTATACGGGTGGCCGCGGGACGCAGCAGCAAGAATGACGGCACACGCGAAAAGCAAAGAGGCAATAAGATTGCGTTTCATGTTAAGCGGAGCGGTTCATTTTTTTATGGTGATCTCGACACGGCGATTTTTTTGACGGCCATCCGGATCATCGGAGCCGTCGGGATGCGTGTTTGGCGCGACTGGTTTGGCTGCACCCCAGCCTTTGGTTTGCATCGAACCAGCGGTCACGCCCTGTTTCGCAAACCAATCTTTCACCGCGACAGCGCGGCGGTCGGACAGCTTTGCGTTGTAACTACCGGAGCCTTTCGAGTCCGTGTAGCCTTCGATCAGGACCTGCGCTTTCGGATAGCTGCCAATCATCTTTGCCACTTGCGCGAGCGTTGACTCCGCCACCGGACGAAGATTTGATTTGTCGAAGTCGAAAAGAATTTCGCCTTGCAGGCTGATCTTAATTTCCGCAGCGGTTTCCTTAATTTCCGCGCCCGCAGCTTTAATTTCCGCCCTGGCCGCTTTAAGATCGACAACCTCACTCTTTAATGCACTGCTCGCGCCCGCGGCGCTTTCTCCTTTACCGCCGACGTTCTGCGCGCCGCCCTCTAAGCCTAGGGCGGAATATTTCAGGTCGAGCGAACGATAGACAAGATCGAGGGATTTTGGCTGCTCTGCATAAAGTCCCGACGCGACCAAGAGCAAGATCGACAATGGAATTCGGCGGCTGACGCCGAACGGGTTCATATTTGAACTAAGTCCGCTCGGTTTACTGCGCGATCGGGACGTTCTCAAAAGGGGGTGCGCCAGGAATGTAAACCGAGATAGCCGTTACATCTGGTGGCGGCGCCGGGAACTTCGCCCAACCGGCTTTTGTCTCTCCGGCCCCAACTTCCAAATATACCAGATTGCTCGACAACGGCTTGCTCTCCGTATCCTTGATAATGGGGTACTTCTTCTTGTTCTTGGCA
>JBAQJG010000527.1:0-1724 GCA_049300145.1 Chthoniobacterales bacterium
AGACAGTAACAGCATTTACAAGGCAATCTTTCATTCTCCGTTATCGGCGTTAGAAGGTGCGGTTGCCTTTTCGACCGGTGGAGTCGTGAAGGGATAGAAGAACATTCGCACGTAAATATAAGCTATGCTCTCCCCGATTACTTCTCGAACCCCTTCGCTAGAACGCCACCAATGCTTCGGATCACAATCCGGGTTGGAGACCGCAATGATGCCGACCTCAACGTTTTTCCCAAGAGCTCTCTTAAATAGAAGTTGTGTCCGGCGCGCATGGCAGTCCTCCGTCAAAACGTTGATGCCATGAACGGCAATGTTGTTTTCGCGAAAGCATTCGCGCAACGCTATCGCTGAGCTGTACGTTCTGTCCCGGTCGATCACGCGCGACGGGGCCATCTCAATCACTTCGTCCGGAATGCCCTGTTTCTTCAACGCTTCCGCGCCGACGCTCGCCGAAGTTTGATAATCGTTAACGTAGCCGCCGCCGCCATTCTCCGGTCCGCCGGTCGTAAAGATGCGTTCATAGGAACCGTTGTGGTACTCCGCCGCCGCTGCACGAATGGCGTATTGTTGTATCCATCCCTCAACGACAAGGACGTTTGCATTCACGCGATGCGTTACAGCGAGGAATGGATAAACATTCAAACAGAGGAGGTAGGCGGTTACCAGCGCAGTGGAAGTAAAAACCAACCAACCTTGCCATGACAGCCCCCAACGTTCTTTCCGCTCAAAGAGTCCCCAGAGCTCTTGCGATGAGTGACCGCGAAAGTCCGCTGCATCCCGATGAGGCGCAGTTTGCTGGTGTTCAAATTGAATTCGCAATATCGCAGGACTTTTTAGACGAGTCGGTGAATACTAGGCGGAAGTAAGATGAACGTTGTCGGTTCCTCCATCGGATGTGCTTTTCCCGGCGTGTGACATCTGGCTTCTGGTCTCTGATCCGCCAATGGACGGATTCGCCGCGGCGAATCTCCGCTTGCGGAGCTCACGGGCCTGCCTGATTCTGGCCAATATAAATTCGGGCAACACTGACTTGATTTGCTCCTTTATGTACCATGGCGTCCGTGCCCCAAAGCGCCGCAAAAAGGCACCCGTATCCGCCCCCAGGCAATAAAAGGCCCCAAGGGCAGCAGAGAGCCTACCTCCGCCCTCAATTACTTCCTCATCAATGCCCAAACCTTTCGTCAGTGAGTAGCCGTACTTGGCAAACCGGGGTTCATACTTCCTAACAATGTAACGGTAGTAACTCTTGAAAAACGAGTTTCTCAAAAGGTTGCACCAGCGGTCAAAATATTTCTGATTGTGCGCCCCGGTGGTTTCTTCCATCGACCGCTCCGGAACACGCAAGCCGGTGGGATTACGCCACTGCGCCACAATAAGGAATTTATCTTCCTTGGGCGGCTCCGGAACGCGTGTCCCGAGGAAAGCCGCAATCTCCTCATGATACCTGCCCGGATTTTCAATGTAATCTTCGTACCGTAGCTCGTACACATGCTTCAAATACTTTCTGTCTTCTTCAAAAAGCTCATGGCAATGCAACCAATGTTCAAACATCCTATAGAGCGAAGTTACGTTCACTTTCCATCTCTGACCGGCGATGCTCACCGGCACCGGATGACGTCTGATAACAACGAAGTATGAGTTAGGAAATGCTGCTTGCAGGAACCGGGTCATGAGAAGATTCTCGGGAGTTTTCTCCACGAAGATCGTTTTGCTATTGTCCCAATGGG
>JBAQJG010000528.1:0-6411 GCA_049300145.1 Chthoniobacterales bacterium
CAATTCGGACACGGTTACGAATTTGAAACCTTTTGCTTCGAGCTGATCGAAAGTGGATGCCATCGCCTCGATCGTTCCCGGATGGATATCGTGGGACAACACAATTGAGCCGGGTCGAGTTTCTTTAAGGATGCGATTGCAAACCACAGCGGGGCCAGGTCGCTTCCAATCCAGCGGATCGACGTCCCAGAGAATGATTTGGTATCCGAACTCATCGTGGATCCAACGCTTCTGACGCGCGGTGAGCGATCCATAAGGCGGCCGCATCAACGTTGGCCCTGTCCCGCCAGTGGCGCTCTTAATGGCGTCCTCGGTTCGCCGCAGTTCACGACGCACACCATCATCGGACATCTTGCCAAAATTTGGATGCGACCAACTGTGGTTCCCAATTTCGTGACCTTCGCGCGCCGCGCGCGCAACGACCTCCGGGTGTTGAGCGACGTTTTCGCCGATCACGAAGAAAGTCGCTTTAATATGATGGGCCGCAAGGATATCGAGCAGTTTCGGGGTGAGCGTTGCGTTTGGCCCGTCGTCAAAAGTCATCGCGATGTACGGTCCATCGACATGAACCCAGTTGAACGTGATGCGCGGCTCGGCCGGCGTGGCCAGCTTGTTCTTTCCCGCGACTTGCGATGCAATCGTGGTCTCCGCGCAAGTGAGATGCCCCGCCAGGAGTCCGAGGGAACAGAAGAAGAGAAAACGCGAAACAGACATGAGTCGAAGCGGCGAACTGGATGCGTCTATCTAGCAGAGGCGGCTCGTAACGCAAGGCAGACGGGAGTAGTGAAGTAATGGAGGAACCGCGGCGAATTGCGCTCGTCTTGGCAGTCATCTTGCTCGCTAAAATGGCGATCCGCTGTGCCACGGCGCGGCCCTGGAGATCGAATTCGGGAAGTTTTTTGGATCGGGGAAAATTCCAAGGATGAGAATATTGCTCGTTGAGGATCATCAGGAGAGCCGCAAAAACTTGCAACGCTTTATCGAGCGGCGCGGACACGAGGTTGTCGCGGTCGACAGTGCGGAAAAGGCCGAGCAAGCGATCGCGGCCCAGGCGTTCCCATTCCTGATTCTCGATTGGATGTTGCCTGGGAAAAGCGGGATAGAACTTTGTCGGGAACTGCGTGCCAAGCCGCGTGGCGATGACATGTTTATTCTCCTCGTCACGGCGCGCGATGATACTGAAGATTTGGAACAGGCGTTGGCAGCAGGCGCGAATGATTATCTCACCAAGCCGCTCGATCTCGCATTGTTGAATGTGCGGCTGTGCGTGGCGGAGCGGCAAATCCGGGAGCTCGCTGAACGCAATCAGGCGCGCGTTGCCTTGCAGGAGTCGGCTCGTGCCATGACCGAGATCCTGGAGAAGACGACGGACGCATTTTTTGCGGTCGATCGGGAATGGAGGTTTATTTATCTCAACCCTGAAGCTGAGACGCTCCTTGGCCGCCGGCGTGATGAGGTTATCGGCAAAGAACTTTGGAAAGAATTTCCGCAGATGAATGGATCGCCCTTCGAAGTGAATTATCGCCGCGTGATGACCGACCAAATGCCGGTGGAATTCGAAGCGAGCGACCCCGCGGGCAAGGTTTGGTTCGAGATGCGCGCATATCCGAGCGGCAGTGGAGTGTCGGTTTTTTTCCGTGACGTTTCTGAGCGCAAACGCGCCGAGGAAGAGCGGCTCACGACCGACAAACTCGAGTCGCTTGGTACCCTTGCGGGCGGCATCGCCCATGATCTAAATAACATTTTGACGGTCATCTCAGGCAACATCGGCCTAGCGCAGATCGAAGCACCCAACGATGCGAGCAGTCTGCTTTCGTTTCTTTCCAAAGCTGGTCAGGCCGCACAACACGCCGCCCATCTCTCAAGTCAGTTGCTCACTTTTTCGAAAGGCGGCGCGCCGCTGAAGCAGATCGCCTCGGTCTCGGATTTACTTGGCCAGGCGGCTGAATTCTCTCTCTATGGCTCCAGTTTGCGCGCCGACCTCGACATCCCGGTTGATCTTTGGAAAGCCGAAGTCGATCAGGGGCAGATCGAGCAAGTGATTAACGCGCTCATGATCAACGCACGCGAAGCGATGCCTCACGGCGGCGCCGTTCGCATCTCCGCGCGCAACGTGGAACTCGAAGACAAACTTGGCGCGCTACTTCCGGCTGGGCGTTACATCAAAATCACCATTACCGACCGCGGTTGTGGGATAGAGCCGGAATTGGCCACGAAGATCTTCGATCCCTATTTCACAACCAAGCCAACCGGGACCGGCCTGGGCTTGGCCATCAGCTATTCAATCGTGAAGAGGCACGGCGGAATGCTGCACCTTGAGAGTTCTTCCAGGGAAGGATCGACGTTCGCTTTCTATCTCCCGGCCGAACATGGACTCGGTGCGCCCGGGTCGCGAATTACGAAGCGTCCCTTCCGGTTTAATCATCAGCGCATCCTGGTGATGGACGACGAAACGGCCATCCGCGAACTCACTTCGCAACTGCTCGGCACTCTCGGCTTCGAGGTAACCGCCGTGCCGGATGGGCTCGAAGCGGTGAAGATCTACGAGTGTGCTCTACGTGCAGGCGAGAATTTTCAGGCAGTCATTCTCGATGCGACCGTCCGCGGCGGGATGGGCGGTCTCGCCACGATTGCGCGGCTTCGCAGTCTCGATCCAAATGTTACTGCGATCATTTGCAGCGGCTACTCCGATGAAGCCGCTCTCTCGGAATTTCTAACCTACGGATTTCGCGGCGCCTTGCCCAAGCCATTCACGTGTCGCGAACTCGCGGACGTGCTCCAGCGCGCATTTGAAGCCGGGAAAGTGAATTAAGATCGACGATGGGCGGTCAGCCTTTGCGCAATTTTTCCAGTTGCGCAATGAAAGCTGCCGGCCCATCGGCGAAGTAACCGTCGTACTGCCAAAGCTTACGCCCGTCGCCATTGAGCACGACAATGGTTGGAAATCCTTCCACTTGGTATTGCCGCGCGAGCTCTTGATTTTGTTTCCTGGTTTCTGGGCTCTGTACTTTCTGGCGCGGGAAGTCCACTTCCAAAAGCACGAGAGCCTTGCTCGCGTAATCCTTGAACTGTGCTTGGGAATAAACTTCTCTGTTTAACTTCATGCACCAGCCACACCAATCCGAGCCGGTGAAATCGAGAAGCACGAGTTTATTGTTCGCCTTAGCTTCTTCCTGCGCTTTCTTGTAATCGCTCAGCCATCCGGGCTTGGTCTGCGCGGAAGTTGTGATGGCGAAACCGATGACTGCAGCAAGAAGAAAGATCGATCGATAGTTTTTCACTCGAGCAATCTCAACCAAGCTGTTCCCCGGCGCAAGAGCGGGAGAACGCACGATCCTCGCCGGAATGGTCCCGCGTCGCGCGCCCAACAACGGTAGCCGCGGCATCGAAACGCCGGGCTAAAAGCGGTTTCGGATTTAGCGAATATGTCCCGAGACGAGCTTGGTCATCTCGAACATGCTTACCTGACTCTTGCCGTTGAATACCGGTCTGAGAGATTCATCAGCATTGATCATGGTTCTCTTTTTTTTGTCCTGAAGGCCGTGCCTCTTAATGTAGTTCCAAAGCTTCTTGGTGAGCTCGGAACGGGGTAACGGCGTCGAACCAACAATGGCCGCGAGTTTGTCATCGGGTTGCACCGGCCTCATGAAGGCGGGATTTAGTTTGCGTTTAGAAGTTTTTTTGGTTTTCGGCATAAAGGCTGATTAATGCTTCGCTCGTTAGAGGGCAATACTAATTTTAAAGAAATAAGAAAATTTTTCTAGGCCGTCCGCCGGATGGCCACCGCTGCCACGTCATCGGGCAAAGGATGCTCGCCATCAGCAGGCGTCGCCTGATTCATCATGCTCATTAGCAGCGCTTCCGCGCTGGGCGCGGAGAGATCGATCATTTTGGCCAGATCCTCCGGCGTCAGCCGCGGTTTCTCACCGTTGGCGGCGCCAAACAAACCGTCGGTATATAGAACGAATGCGTCTCCGCAGCGAAGATCGACAGTCGTCTCGATGAACCGTGCGCGTTCCACTAAACCGAGGGGTGGGGCCGAGGATGCAATTGCATCCGCGCCGCCATCATGGCGTACCACCAGAAGCGGGGGATGTCCCGCGCCGACCACGTTCGCCCGTCCACTGGTTGGATCGAGCGCGACGCACATGGCCGTCATAAACGAACGCGCGCCAAAAATATTGCGGAAATCACTATTCACTGCTTGCATGATTGAGGCCGGTGCATCGTGCTCCACACCGCCGTGGTGAAAAAGAAGTTTTGCCAGGGCGGTGAGCAGCGCGGCAGACGCGCCATGACCCGTTGCGTCAGCAATCCAGAATAAAATCCGGCTATCGCGCATTCGCAACCAGCCGTAAATATCACCGCCCACTTGAATGACCGGTCGATAACTAGCTGCCACCTCCCACCCTCGAAGCGCGGGGGGCTTTTGTGGAATGAGCGATTGCTGCGTCAACCGCGCGGCGGCCAGGTCGCGTTCCAGATTGTGACGCCACTCTTCCAGTTCCTGGTTTTGGTGTTGTAACTGACGACGCATGGAGCGCAGCCGCAGCTGAGTCTCAATCCGCGCACGCAATACTGCCGTGTTAATCGGTTTGGTGACGAAATCGTCCGCGCCGGCTTCGAGGCAGAGAACTTCGCTTTCTTCACCGCCATGACCGGTTAGCATGATCGCGGGAATTTGGGCCACAGCCGGATCGCCGTCCGCCCGCATCCGTTTGAGCACCTCAGCGCCATTGAGCCCGGGCATATCGAAATCCAGAAGAAGAAGCGAGGGCTGCTCGCCATGCACGAGTTTTAACGTCTCGGCCCCGTTATCCGATTCATAACAGTCGTAACCGGCGGAGGAGAGAGTTCGCAACAGCATCTTCCGGCTCGTGGCATCATCGTCCACTACCAAAATTCGATCGCCGGATTTCTTGTCCATTCTCTTTAGATTCGGAAGCAACGGGGTGCGCTACTGTATCTATTTCGATCTTTGTGAAGGCATTCTCGCGTCGCTCGTGGAGATGATTTAGCGATTGGCAATGAACCAGAATCGAGGTACTTTCGTCGAACTGATTCTTATGAAATTTTCGCTGTCACTCGCGCTGCTAACCGCCTTCTTTATCTCTTCATGCGCTGACGTCGAGGAGCCGCCACCGGGTGCCCGTTACCGCGCCTCCAATGTCCCTCCCAAACGTGAGCAATATCCTCCTCAGCAACAACCGTTCAACCCGAACGCCCCGCCGCCGGAAAATACCGCGGCCGAAGAAACGTCCGCATCGCCCGCGCCAACAGCTGCAAGGGCGAAAGTGGCGAAAGGAGACTTTCCATACGGAATTCCTGTTCCGGGCAAGCCGCACGTGGTGGAGAGTCCTTTTTCGCCGGGTAAACAGGTGGACGTGGAGGGATTCGCCCCAGGTACGGAGGTGAAGGACCCGTACACGGGAAAAATCTTTCTCGTTCCCTAATTCGGCGCCGCGCTGACAGGTTGGCTGCGCAAATCGCACGACGAATTTCCACCGCCACTGGACAAGCACATCTTATATCCGATGCTCATCTTCACGTGTGATTGAACGTCGTGAGGTTGCGCTAGCTCTGCGAAAAGTTTTGGCCTGATCCTATGGAACTGCGGGTGAAGCGAGCGCCTCGAATCGACACCGAGATCACCGTCCCGGGCGACAAGAGCATTTCCCATCGCGCCGCCATCATTGCTGCCTTATCCAACGGCGTTTGCACGTTGCGCGGTTTTCTTCCAGGCAAAGATTGCATGCGCACAGTCAACGCGCTCCGCGCCTTGGGAATCAAGATCGAGCAGCCCGAGCCGGACACACTCATCGTCCACGGAAAGAAGCGGGTGCTTACGCCGCCGAAAGAGGAAATAGATTGCGGAAATTCTGGCACGACCATGCGACTTCTCGCTGGCTTGCTCGCTGGGCAGACATTTGAGAGTCGCCTCGTCGGTGACGCCGCGCTCTCTCGACGCCCGATGGACCGTGTGATCGCGCCACTTCGAAAGATGGGCGCAAACATCGTGGCCGAGGGGCCGGAACAGACGGCGCCTCTCCGTATCCACGGCGGCTCGTTGTGCGGAATTCATTACAAATCGCCGATTGCGAGCGCGCAGGTGAAAAGCGCCGTACTTCTGGCCGGCCTTTTCGCGAAAGGCAAGACCACGGTTGATGAGCCTTTACCCAGCCGCAACCACACCGAGCTGATGTTTAATTATTTTCTCGTGGGGACCGCAAAGGATGGCGATGGCAGCATCAGTGTTTTCGGCGACCAGGTGCCGGAGTCGCGCGATTTCACAATTCCTGGCGACATTTCCTCCGCGGCTTTCTGGTTGGTCGCGGCGGCGGCCCAACCGGGAGGTCATCTGCTGGTGCGCCATATCGGCTTGAACGATACGCGAACGGCGCTGCTCGGTGT
>JBAQJG010000529.1:0-1902 GCA_049300145.1 Chthoniobacterales bacterium
CGCTTAAGAAAAATATAGCTTTTTTATTCATGGATTTTTTGGGTTGTCCGTAAATTACACACCTCAAAATGGCCAGAGTTTCGTAGATAGTGACAACTGACGCGCTGACGAGTTTACTCGCCATCGCGCTTTCTTCCCGTATCATCCGCGAGCATCTAGATGAAGGTGAATTGCCGCGCGATTTTTATAGTGTTGATCTTTGCCCTTCAATCGCTCCACGCAGCGCCGCCGGCGCGGAGCGTAAGCCCTTCCCAGCAATTTATTATTTACGGTGCCGATGCCGCGTCGCGGGGCGCGGCTTCGGAGCTGGCGGAGCGGACCAAAGCCAATTTCCTTGCCCTCCTGCGGCGGCCTGATCGCTGGAAGACGCCCGTGATTATCAATTTGCAATTGCCGCAGGCGAACCTACCTAAAATACCGGCGGCCGGATTGCGTTTCAGCCAAACCGGATTTGGTCTGAAGTTACAGCTCGATTTGACCATTGATCGAGATGTTGATGGCTCGCTGGTCGAGAGTGCATTGCTGCGGGCGATTCTGCTGGAAATGATTTATCGAAACCAACCGGACATCGCTGCGGGCACGCGGTACGTGCAGCCGCCGGATTGGTTGCTCGATGGCGCCTTGGCGCTCACGCCCGGCCGTGATCGCGGGCCGCTGGTCGAGGCGCTTCTCCTCCCCGACAAGATCATCCCACTGGAAGAACTTCTCCGGCCGGGAAGAATTTCGGAACTCGATTCTCCCGCACGACTGCTTTATCGCGCTTACTCGTTTGCGCTTGTGCAGTTGCTGGTCGATGCACCGGGCGGGCCTGAGCAGCTGGTGCGCTACATCGACAATCTATCGCGCTCCTCAACCGATCCGCTCGCCGATTTGAGGGCGCAGTTTCCGACATTGGACGGCAGCGCGGAGAAAACCTGGCGTTCAAGCGTGGCTCGGCTGCGTGCCACTCAGAGTTATCAGTTGCTCACCTTTGCCGAAACCGAGCGACGTCTGGGCGAGTTGTTGTGCGTTCGAATTTCCGATCCCGGGCATCCAACCAGAATGGTGCAGCTCGACGATCTTTCGCAGCGAAAGATTTTGCCCGTGGAGATCGCGGCGATCGCCGCCTTAAGCCAGGAGTTGCTCTTGCTCGCGGCGCGGGCGAATCCGATCCTGCGGCCGCTTGTGCAGGAATATCAGCAAATCGCGTCGCTTCTGGTAAAGGGCAAACGGAAAGGACTGACCGCGCGTCTCGCACAGTTGCAAGCGAGTCGTGCAAAACTCACCACTCGCATGACCGAGATCGACGATTACATGAACCTGCGGCTGGCGTGAGCGCACAACGACAATCTAAGAAGAACTCCGGGAATCGTTTAGGTCTGCTGGAGGTTCGAACTCACGCGACGCGCTCAGTGAGCACGGTTGAGCAAATCGAATCAAGGCTTCGCAGGATTTTGTCCCTGAAACGTCACTACGTTTTGGGTTAAATCAAACCAGGTTGTTCGCCGTGTTCCTCGGCTTCTGCTTTCTTAAAACTCATACCGGGATCATAATCGGGATGCTGGGCGCGCTTGGTTCCATCAAGCAACTCTGCGATCGTTAAAAGCTGAACGCGCGGAACTTTAATCTTTTCATTCACGCTCGTATACAATCCGGCAGACGCCGCGTCCTTGATCATTGTAGGGGTAGGACGTTCCAATGAGATGAACAGCGCGATGTCGGCCTTTTCGCGCTCACGGACATGATTTAACGCTCGCACGTCGTCAGGTGCAATGCTGCCGCCTTTGACGCTAACGATGATTTCGTGCGGCTGATGATCGAGGTCGGTGAAAAACTTTATGCCGTCAATGCCGGTGTCCGCTCCTTTCTTCTTACCCCGAAATGGCTGCGCATTAACTAACGAAACAGCCCACCATTGAAATT
>JBAQJG010000530.1:0-10559 GCA_049300145.1 Chthoniobacterales bacterium
ATGCCGCGCCAATGCGTTTATTGCGTGGCTTTGAGCGTGGAGACGCCTTCGGCAATGCACGCGCCGTCAGCTTATCACCTGATGCTATGAATTTGAAATCTGACCGCTGATATCTGATGATCTGACCTCTGGAACGTTCCCGTAGTTCAACGGATAGAACGGAGGTTTCCTAAGGGCAAAACGCCGTTTTTGCAGGAATTAGCTGATCTCATCAGCAGTACGCAAACTGGTGTATTCAAACCCGTTGAATAATTGTCATGTTCCTCAAGCGTAATCAGGAATCTGCCCATTTTTACCCATCCGGGTGACACAACGGGTGACACAAATTTCGGCACCGTTTTTGTTAGTACCAGCTTATGACTGTGCACCCAATCGATCTTGCAAAACAATTTGCGGCTTCAACTCGACGACGAGATTGCTGACCTCGCGCCGCGTTATTTGTCTGCCGATTTCGGCGCTTCCGAGGCAACGAGTTTTTGGAAGCGCGGATCATTTCGCAATGGATCGAACATCGGATCGAGCCGGAGCAGCGCAGGAGTGAGCGGTATATTTTCAGCCAGCGGGCCAATGCCAGGTATCGACAGTCGTTTCTGTAGTGCAGCAACGGCGCGGTCGGGTTCCCCCATTTGCGCCGCCACTCGGGCAAGGATCTCGATCGGAATGGGACCAGTAACGGCGTCCTTCTCGATCGGATTCGTGGCCATTGCTCGCTCCGACAGAGCCAGCGCGCCGGTCTTATCACCAAGGCCCGCATTAGTCAGTGCAAGATCTCCAATCAGCCAAAAATTTTCCGGCTGTTCTTTGAGGAAAGGTTCCAGTTCGCTGCGCGCCTGTCGCCAAGTCTCCTGGGCGACGGCATGATCGCCAGCCACTTCTTGCGCCCAGCCTAACCAAAAGCGCAGTTCGCCATCGATATAACCCAGCGCTGGATCAGGCTTGGCAAGTACTTCTTTTAACCGGGGAATGATTTGTGCAGGGCGGCGCTCCAGGATCGCTTGGTAAACTTGTGTTTCCAAAGCCTGGGTGAGGTCGGCGGCTGGGCGGAGCGTAGCGAGCAGAGCCGACGCCCGCTGGAGATCGCCTTCGGCCTGGGCGATAGCCGCCTTCGTCGCCAGGATATCCAAATCGTCCGGTGTAATATCGAGAATCTGATCAAACTTTCGCAGCGCTTCGGGGAAATGACGTTCACAGAGATAGGAAATCGCGTGCTGGGTGAGCAGGCTACCGTCGCGCGGGTCGAGCCGCTCGGCTTCATTGAAGTACACCTCGCTCCGGCCCCATTGGCCTCGCCTCCGCGTGACATAGGCCAGTGATTCTGGAATCCGGCTGCTATTGGGCAGATACTGACGCGCTTGCTCAAAGTAATGCTCTGCCGTATCGTAATCTTTCAGGCAGGCGTAGTGGTAAAATCCCTTGGCCAATACGGCCTCGCCGAGATTGGGCTGAAGAGTAAGCGCGGTATCGGCGGCCTGTCGCGCCTCTTCACGCAGCGTTACCGTTGGTTGAAGAGCCGTTGTGAGATAGCCTTGCGCATCAACGAATGACAGCAGTGCCCAACTAAGGGCGAACTTCGGGTCCAACCGCACCGCTTCCCTGAGATATTTCCGTGCGCCAATGGAGTTCACGGGTATAGAGATTGAAGCCTTGAGTGTATAAGCCAGCCCGCGCAGGTAGGCGTCGTAGGCCTCAACATTGTCCGTCGGTTTGGCGCCGATGACTTGCTGTTCCTGGCCAGTGAGTTTCGCCCGCAACTGCTCCGCGATGGCTTTGGCTACTTCACTTTCAACCGAAAAGATGTCGGTCAGTTTGCGATCGAAAGTATCAGCCCAAAGATGAGAATCATTTGCTGCTTTGATCAGCTGCACGTTGACGCGCACGGCGTCGCCGCTCTTCTGCACGCTTCCTTCGAGTATGTGGGCGACGCCAAGTTGCCTCGCGATTTCAGGCAGGTTTTCAGGCGCGCTTTTGTAATGCTCCGTGGATGTGCGCGAGATGACCTTCAGATCGGCGATCTTGGATAAACGCGTCAAGATCTCGTCCTGAATGCCATCGGCAAAGTAGGCATTCGCTTTTTCTTCGCTTCGGTTTTCAAACGGTAACACCGCGATGCTCTTTTCCGGCGCAGCCGCGCTGGCTTTCTGACCAGGTCCGAAACGTTGATAAGCGAACACCGCAATCACAAGCAATAAGACGGCGATAACTAGAAAATCCAGCTTCCTTCCCGTGTGACGCGTGATTGATTTGCTGAGATCGACATCTTCTGTGCGCTTGATTCCTTCCGGCGTCAGCTCGAACGCCCACGCCAGCACAAGCGCAATCGGAAAACCGATTATGATGAGCAGGACGATCGAGCGGATTACCCAATTGGGAACATCGAAAACTGGGAACACTTGAGCGATTCCCTGCGAGAGCGCCCAACCGGCGACGATGTAGGCGATCGCGACCTTGTAAACGTTGCGCCGCTTCAGTTCGGCGAAAAACTTTCTTTGGTTCATGGCCGTGTCCGCCCGAAAACTCCGCTGACTGGCCTAGATTACTACAGAAGAAGGAATTATCGCGAGTGTGATTCGAAGCGGCTCCCTTACGTTGCGCCGCGGCCTTGTCGCCGAGCGCGAGATCGGCCAGCGCCAAGCCATAATGCGCCGGCGCAAACTTTCGCGTCGCATCGTCCCCTGATCCGTTAGGCAGGGCGTTAGGGATGCCGTGTTGTGGCGGGACATGTGGACAGCGATTCGGATGCGAACTCAGTCATTGTCCTTCAAGATTTTTGCGCCTCATAATAGTGCGCGCTCCCGGTGTTTTTTGGGCAAAAAAATTTCTCGCACCTCTAAATAGTTGAGGCGGTCTTTTGTCTGAGGGGGTGCCGGGGCAGGAGAGCCCTCGTTATCGCGCCGAAGAAATTCAAATGTTTATGGGAACCGCAGCCCCCGCAAATGACGGCAAAGCCGTCGCGCAAAAGCGGTATGGAAAACGCCAAACAACGAGCGCAGACTCAACTCGGAACCGTCGCCCCCTGGTTACGAATAGACTTGCCTGCGATGCACCGCCTTTCAGTTAGGCGAAAGCCGGGGTCACATGCAGAAAGTGCAATACTGAGTTTGCTGCTTCAAACGCGCTTTTTTTTGGGCTTATTGGACGAATCAGACAATCGCACCGACCGGTGGTCGAAGCCCTCGTCGTTTTAAAGTGGGGCTCTTACGCGCGGGGGCGCATGACGGCAAAGCCGTCGCGCAAGAAGGTTGCCGAGTCGAGCACATCGAGCGGCACAACCAAAAAAACAAAAAAGAGTAACCATGAAAACATCGACCATGAAAAAGCCGCGCGAGAAACCGCCGCAAATCCGCCTCGTCGGCAAAAATGAAACAGCCGAGTCCTCCACGACCGGATGGCAAGGCATTTCGCGCGTCAATCTTGGCGGCATCGCCAAAACCGGCGAATCGCGCAAAACGGAAAAATATCCCACCTTGCCCGACCCCGATGGCACAGTCGCCCGTCATGTGGATCAACTGATTGAGTTACAAGCGCAACTCGATCAAACCGAAGGCGCAATCAAACTCATTAAAGCCGATTTGATCGCGACGGCGCGCCCTTTCTACTTCACCTATTGCAACGGCAAAGCAGACGTGCCTAGCAGCGTGGCGGCTTTGAACGGTGACGGCGAAGCGCTGATTAACTTCCAGAACCGATACAGCGGCTTGGAAGATGATTCGCAACTGGTCACTATTCTCGGCGAGGAAACGTCCCGCTATTTCCGCGAGACGTTCGAGATCAAGATCGACGGCGGCGCTATTCCACAAGAAAACGCGCAACCGCTCATCAACGAGTTGAGCGCGCTTTTCGAGAAATACAACGCAACTGGCGCGTTGAAAGCGAAAGCGGCCATCAAACCACGCACTGACTTCCACGAAGCGCGCCACCTGTTGCTCGACGCGCAGACGAACATCGCGGTCGATGCAGTTTGCCCGTGCGTGGTCGCGGTGAAAACGAAAGGCAGGCAGCGCGAATGAGAACGCTGACCGTCTCAAGGCTGCATCGGCAATGGGGAAGGGCGCACTTCAAAAACGAATGCATCGTTCCAAGCATCCGATTAAACGGAAAATGGCTGGCCGCGCTCGGTCTCACGCCGGGACAAAAAGTGCGGGTCATCAACAACGGCGCGATTATCACCATTGCGCCGGTGGCATTCGACAAGGAAATGGTGCGTTACCGCAAGTCCGGCTCGGACAAATGATCCGCAAATTAATCGGAGCAATGTTCAAGCCGTTTCTCCACGATCTGCAACAACTTCTCGCTATTTTATGAAACTGAAACCGCCGACTTATCCGGCGCGACCGATTGATGGCGGGCCATTCACAGGCGCACCCGACAAGATCGGAGAGTGGCGCACCGAGCCGAAATACAACGGCTGGCGCGCGCTCGTTCACATCGCCAGCGGGAGTATGTTTAATCGGCAACTGGAACCGCTCTCGATTCAAAACGAATTTACGACAGCGCTGGCACAACTGCGTGCAGTTTTCAGCAATTCGCTTGTGCAATGGGCGGATTGCGAAGCGTTGGAGCGCCGTCACGCAATCGGGCGCGGCACCCTGATCTTGCTCGATCTTGTGATGCCGCACGCGACCTATGCGGAGCGTCGCGCGGCATTCGGCGCGATGGGCATCACATGTCGCGGCATCGGCGAAACGATTAAGCCAGATTCGCTTTATGTTTCGCCCAGCTATCGCGACGCGCAAAAGACATGGAATCTCGCGCTCGCAGAGTGCAATCGCGAGTCCGCCGCGGACTTTTACGAAGGCATTGTGATGAAGCGCGTGGATGCGTTCTACCCGATGCAGATTCGGTCGCCGCATTTCGAAACGCCATGTTGGGTGAAACACCGTTGGAAATTTTGATTTGCAAGCAACGGAAGTCCCGTATGCCGCTGAAAGAAAAAGGAGTAACGAGTGCGAAATCAAAGTCCAGATAACTACGAACCTGAATCGCCAGCCGATTTGATCGGTGAAGCGCGCAAGATCGGCGAAGCCATCTTGAAACAGATTCGAGGAGTGAACGGCGCGGCACCGACATTCAAGTTCATGCTCCACGGGCAACCAGGCGCGGGCAAAACCAGCATCGCCAAAATGATCGCGCGCGAAATCGCTGCGGACAAGATCGACATCGAATCGATCAATGGCCGCAACATCGACAGCGAGACTGTCCGCGAATGGCACCGCAACGCCGCTTACGGCTCGCTCTTTGGCGGCTGGAAAGTGAAGCTGATAAACGAGGCCGATCTTATTCCGGCAGCGCTCAGGATTTGATGCTCACTTACTTAGACGATTTGCCGAAACAAAACGCCGTGGTCGCGACCAGCAACCAAAACGTGACCGCGTTGACCGAGCGTTTCCAGACGCGGTTCCGTTTATTGAAAGTGCCCGGCCCAAGCTGCGATGAATTGGCCCGGTGGCTAATCGAGAAATGGCGTCTGCCCGATCAAACCGCGGATTTTATTTCCCTCGGCGCGTGCGGCAATGTGCGTCAGGCTCTTCTCGATGCCGCTGATTTTCTCACCTTCGGAAAAACTGAACGCCGACCGAAAGCGTCGGTAAGAGATACTGCGAAAAGCGAGGCATCAAAAGGCGCGTGGGATACAATTCGCTCCCGCTACGGTAACGGAAAGACGGCAGCCTAAATGGGACGGACAATCGCCTTAACTACCACCCCGCAGCGCACGCCGATTTTTGAGCTTATTTTGGACAATTTCGTGACAAAAGTGACGCTCGGTTTTGAAGGATTTACCTATGAAAATCTTGTCCAAATGGTGTAATTAACGTGATGCTGTTTCCTGTCACTTTGGACGCGTTGGACAAAGTGACGCCGCAATGACAGACAGCTTGGACATGCAACTTTGCATCACTGCCGCAATGTTTCCCTGTTGCAGGCTGCATGGTATCGTTTTTCATGCGGCTTTGGCGAGGCGGATGATCTTTCGCGCGGTCGACGCTGGTTCAAGCGACCAATAACGCTTTGCCTCTTTGGGCCTCACAAGCTGGCGGTAATGTTGAAAGACAAGGTTGCTATTCGTATGGCCAAGTTCAAGCGCAAGCTCAGCCGCCCCTGCCTTCTTGAAGTGTGCAAGGTAGTAGCTCGCAAAGCCGTGCCGCAATGCATTATTGGGCCACGTCTCAATACCTGCATCTTCTCGCGCCTTGTCGAGCAGTTCGCGATAATCGGACGGCGTGACCGCTCCGCGCGATTGAGCGTAGGGCTTCAGCCATAGCAAGAGGTTAGGCTTGATTTTCACGAAGCGCCTGCGGGCGCTTTTTGCTTTGCTTGCCGTGACTTCAATTAAGCGGGAGGGTAGGTCAATTTCCTTCCAGTCCAAACGTTCAAGCTCTGCGCGGCGTAGCCCCGCGAATGCACCGATTGCGATATATGGAACTAGTTTTTCTGGCGAGTTTTCGAGCAGGCGCGATGTCTCGTCTACTGTGAGAATTCCGGGCGCAGTTTCGATGGCTTTCGCCTTCGCGCTTTTTTCAACCGGGTTTCCGACGCAGTAACCGCGATCCTGAGCGAAGTTGAACGCCACCATTAAGACGCGCCGGAAATTATTGCGCGTTGTCGCTGCGAGCGGCTTTCCTGTTTCCGAATCGCTCAAGTTGCGCAGCCAGTTATCAATTTCCGTCGCGGTAATCTCTGCAACGGGTTTGCCGTCAAAGGTCGTTGAGAATTGTTTTAACCTGCTTCGCAAATCGCCAATGTAACGCTGGCTCGCACCGTCTGATTTCTTTACCTTCACCAGTTCCTCCGCAAGTTGCGCTGCTGTGCATGTCCGATTCGTTGCCTGAAGATGAGGGAGATAGAATTTCACCGCGTCGCGAAGTGTCACCTTGAACGGGCGCAGTTGCTCGCGACACTCCAAGTATTCCGCTCGCTGCCTCTCATCGAATGCCAACCCCGCCGTCCCGAAGTTTTCCTGCTCGATTAACTTTTGGGCAAGGAATGTCTTGGCAGCGGATTTGTCTTTGAAGAATTGACGGTTGCGACCCTTCCCGATCTTGGGCCACGTCACACAGTAGAATCGCCGCTTGTTGACTTTTACTTTCGTTAGCTTCATTGAGGTCTTGCGCATAATCACAAACATACAAAAGGGGCGCTAAATGTCAAGTGTTCGTAAAGTCGTCGATTACTACGAGGCATGTAATACGGACTTAAAATCCGTTGGGCTTTAAACGGCCCGTGCCGGTTCGAGTCCGGCCATCGGCACTCTTTCCGGGAAATGTGAATCGTTAAATCGTTAAATCGTCATATCGGAAAACGATTCACGATTCACCGATTACGAATTACGATTCAGAAATGGAACGCGCGCTTTTCATTCCGCTGATTCTGGGGACCGCGCGCCGGGAAAGACAAAGCGAACATGTTGCCCGCTTCGTCTTTGAACAAACAAAGAAACGCGCTGGCGTGGAAACCGAACTGATCGATGTGCGCGCTCTTCCCATGCGTCTCGACGACGCCGGCGAGCAAATGAAAGACCCGGCCTTTTCATCAACAATCGAGCGCGGCGACGGGCTCATCATCATTACGCCGGAATACAATCACGGTTATCCAGGGCTGCTGAAGCACGCCCTCGACATGAACTTGAAGGAATACATCCACAAAGCCGTTGGAATTTGCGGCGTGTCGGCCGGCCCCTTCGGCGGTGCGCGTGCAATTGAGAACCTTTTGCCGGTGATGCGCGAGTTGGGTCTCGTCACCATCTTCGAGGACGTGAATTTCGGAAAAATCGGCACTCTCTTCGACGAGCGCGGCAATTTGCTAGATCAAAACTTTATCCGACGCGTCGACAGTTTTTTGAACGAGCTCATTTGGATGGCACGCGTGCTACGTCATGGGCGAGAAAACATCGCACCGGTCTAGGCGTTCCGCGTTAATGAAGGCGCAAGCCGCAGCGGCCTCTGTCCCACAATCATTTTGGCGCAGCGATCCGGCGGTTCTGATTTACCTGGCGGCTGCCACCGTCATTGTTCACATTTTTGTCGACGGACGTTACGGATTTCACCGCGACGAACTGGCTACGCTCGACGATGCTCGACACCTGGCTTGGGGTTACGTCGCGTATCCACCCGTGACTCCTTTCTTTGGCCGTTTATCGCTGGAAATCTTCGGAACTTCTCTCACCGGTTTTCGATTTTTCGCCGCGCTGGCCTGCGCGTTGTCGATCTTGCTGACAGGCCTGATGGCGCGCGAGCTTGGGGGCGAATGCAGCGCCCAAGTGATTGCCGCAACTGCGACCATTCCATTCGGTTTGGGCGCGGGCGCGCTGATGCAGTACGTGTCGTTCGACTATCTTTGGTGGGTTTTGACGGCCTACTTGCTCGTCCGCTTATTGAAATCCAACGATCCCCGCGGGTGGATCGGCATTGGTGGCTCCATCGGTTTCGGAATGTTGACAAAATATAGCATGCTGTTTTGTGTCGCCGGCATTGTGATTGGGGTGATAGTGACAAATTTGCGCCGCCATTTGAACAGCAAATGGGTTTGGGTCGGCGTTGCGTGCTCGATGTTGATCTTTTTGCCGAATTTCATCTGGCAAGTGCAACACCACTTCATTTTCCTCAATTTTTTGCGTTATATCCACGAACGCGATGTGCAAATCGGACGCACCAAGCATTTCCTTCCCGATCAATTGATGGAAACTCTCCTGACCTTTCCACTCGCCGTCGCTGGTCTCTATTTTTACTTCTTCGGGCGAGACGATCGGCGCTTTCGTGCGCTCGGCTGGATGTATGTCGTTCCGTTTCTTCTTCTTTGGATTGGCAATGGCCGCGGATACTATCTAGCGCCGGCTTACCCGATGCTTTACGCGGGTGGGAGCGTCTGGCTTGAGCAACGTCTGAAACCGTTGCGGCGGCCCTGGTCAATCATGACTCGCGGACTCATTTGGTCCGCCTTGTCGGTCAATATCTTAGTGGCCGGAGCTTTCGCTCTTCCCCTGGCGCCGGTGAATTCAGGATGGTGGAACGCTGCCATAAAACTGAACGACGACCTGCCTGAGGAAATCGGCTGGCCCGAACTAGTCGAAACGGTCGCGCGCATCCGCGATTCGCTCCCCGAGAATGAACGACCCCGTTTGGGAATCTTCGTCGGCAATTATGGGGAAGCGGGAGCGATCAATCTTTACGGCGCGCGCTACGGCCTGCCGCGGGCGATAAGTGGCATCAACTCTTATTGGCAACGCGGTTACGGCGAGCCGCCGCCCGAAACGCTGATTGTGCTCGGGTTCTCGCGCGAGTTCGCTGAACATCACTTTCAATCGTGGGAAGTGGTTGCTCGTTCCTGGAACCGATACGGCGTCGCCAATGAAGAGACGACCAGACATCCCGACATCTTTGTCTGCCGCCGCCTCCGGCAGAGCTGGCCCGAATTCTGGAAGACTTTTCAGCGGTATGGATAAGCGGCCCGCAAATTTTGCGGTCTAATTGGCGATACATCTGTGCGAGAACCAATCGAACGAATGCGAAAACTTGGCATTCGCGATGTCGATCTTGTGGAAACGTTCGCCCGGTCCGGCGGACCGGGCGGCCAAAATGTAAACAAGGTTTCGACGGCGGTGACGCTGCGTCATCGGCCCAGTGGAATCAGCGTGACCGTGCAGGATTCGCGGTCGCAAGCGCAAAATCGCAGACTCGCGCGCGAACGGTTGTTGGATGCAATCGAACACGCGCAAAAAGCGAAGCGCGCGGCAGAGATTGCGCGACGCGAAAAGGCGCGCCGCCGACGCTCGCCGCGCCCACGCGCGCTTAAGCAGCGCATTCTGGAATCGAAACGCAAACGTGGTGAATTGAAGCGACAGCGGACAAAGATAGAGATGTAGCCAGAATGGCCGCCGCGCTGAAGCTGTTTCACCATGGGACGGGCAGGGCTGGTTTTGCGCATGGAACTGAGAGGTGGATCGCGCGCTCCGTCGCGCGATGCTAAATGTGGCACCGAAGGCGCATCAATTTTAACATCGAGCAAGTCACCTTCGCCGAGCCTACGGCGCACCAAGGGGACTGCTCGATCCACCTTTAGAATGAAAGAGAAATTGAAGCTTGGGATCATTGGCGCCGGTTGGCCGGGTCAGATGCACGCGCAAGCGCTACACGCGAGCGGCGTGGCCGATCTTTACGCGTGCGCGGATCCTGACGACGCGCGCCGGCTTGCCTTCGAAAAGGAATACGCCCCGGAAAAGAGCTACCGCGATTACCATGAGCTCCTGCAAGATCGAGGTGTTGATGGGGCGATTATCTGTTTGCCGAATTTTCTGCATTTCCCGGCTTCGCTCGCGGCGCTCGAATCCGGAAAACATGTCTTGTGCGAAAAGCCACCCACGATGAACGCGCCCGAAATGAAAGTGCTGTGGCAAGAAGCAACCAAACGCGACCTCGTTTATTTCTTCAGCCGGCAATTTCGTTTTACGCCCGCGATGCGCATGGCCAAGGCACTCGTCGAAGAAGGGCGCCTCGGCAAAATTTATCATGCGAAAGCGACCTTTGTGCGCTCTCGCGGCATTCCAGTCGGCATCGGCAATTGGTTTA
>JBAQJG010000531.1:0-3636 GCA_049300145.1 Chthoniobacterales bacterium
TGATCGCCGCAGTCGTCCAGCCAAGAATTTTTAGCCAGAGCCGGTTGACGAATTCGCCCATCTTCGCCTTTTCATCCGTGAACCGAAGCAGTGGCCAAACGGCAAAGCCCAGTTGCATCGACAAGACGACCTGGCTGGCGATGAGCAATTGCGTGGTTTTGCCTTCGCCGAAAATGCCGATGACCAAGACCGCGGGGATGATTGCAAGCCCCCGTGTGATGAGCCGGCGCAACCACGGCGTGATGCGGATGTTCAGGAAACCTTCCATCACCACCTGGCCAGCGAGCGTTCCAGTAAGAGTCGAGTTTTGGCCGGAAGCAAGCAGAGCGATGGCAAAGAGCGCGCTGGCAAAACTGACTCCGAGGAGCGGGCTAAGCAGTTTGTAGGCGTCTTGAATTTCTGCGACATCCTGGTGACCAGACCAATGGAAAACAGAGGCAGCCAGTATCAAGATGGCTGCATTGATAAAGAGCGCGAACATGAGCGCACCGGCCGAGTCGATGCTGGCGAATTTGATTGCTTCTCCTTTGCCCTCTGGGGTCTGCTCAAATTTGCGCGTCTGCACTATGGATGAATGCAGGTAAAGATTGTGCGGCATAACCGTGGCGCCGATGATGCCGATGCTGATGTAAAGCATTTGCTGATTCGTGACGATGCGCGGCCCCGGCACGAACCCGAGCACCATGCCGATAAAGCTGGGTCTAGAAAAGATCAGTTCAGCACCGAAGCAAATGGCAATGGTGGCAATTAATGTGATTACCAGCGCCTCGATGTAACGAAACCCCTTTTGCTGGAGGTAAAGAACAGCCAGCACATCTAGCGCGGTAATGCCACAACCCCACACCAGCGGAATACCGAATAGAAGTTGTAAAGCGATGGCGGAGCCGACCACTTCGGCCAGATCGCACGCGGCAATGGCGATTTCGCAAAGAATCCAAAGAAACCAAACTGTCGGAGTCGAGTAATGATCGCGGCAAGCTTGCGCGAGATCACGTCCCGTGGCCACGCCGAGTTTTATGGATAAATGCTGAAGCAGGATCGCCATGAAATTGGAGAGCATGACGATAAACAAGAGCGCGTAACCAAACTTTGCCCCGCCTGCCAGGTCGGTCGCCCAATTGCCTGGATCCATGTAACCCACGGCCACGAGAAAACCCGGTCCTGAGAAAGCAAGTAGCTTTCTCCAAAATGAAGCCGTCACTGGAACGACGATGCTGCGATGAACTTCGGTGAGTGAGACCTGTCCCGGCGATTTGCGCCAAGCGATTGCCGGTTTTGTCGCTAACGCGCCGCTCGATTGATTCATAATGTCGACTTAGGTTAGACTAATTTAATTGTATTATTATATTATTTTGTCAACGGACAATTATTTCTTTGGTTGACTACTTTTGACATGTCTTTTACTCTTGCAATCTGTGGCCAGCACAAGCTCTCAATCTGCGCTCGGCAGTTCCACCGCTGTCGAGGATTACCTCGAGCGTATCCTCGAACTCATCAATTCTAAGGGCTACGCACGCGTGGTTGATATCGCGTCCCGTTTGAAAATCTCCCAGGCCAGCGTGACCAACATGGTGCAGCGGCTCGATGTCGAGGGACTCCTGAAATACGAAAAATATCGTGGCCTCGTCTTGACCGCAGCCGGGGCGCGGCTTGCTCGCGAGATCACGCGCCGACACCGGCTCCTCACCGATTTTCTTAACCTCCTCGGCCTTGATAAGCAGGTCATCTATCAGGATGTGGAGGGAATGGAACACCACATCAGCCCGCCGACTTTGCGCGCGATTGAACGGCTCACCAAACAACTGCGGCGGCGACCAGCCATGCTCTCCCAATTCGAAGCCGCAGCTTCGTAGCAAGCCTCGCTAGATCTTCTCCGTCCGGCAGGCACTTATGCGGTTCCGATGTTGTGTCGTAGGTCACGTCTTTCGCTTCGCAAGCGCTTTCCTCACGGAGGCTTCGGCTTTTGCACGAGGAAAGCCTCAGGGATCGCGATCTTCATCGTCACCAGAGCACCGATAGCCCAGCTAGAAAGGTGCGGCGCTGACCGTACTGAGCAGCGTTGATGCCAAGTCCGGTGCCATCGCGAAGCTTGTAAACCTCATCGGAAACGTTGATGCAATCGAAGCGTAGCTTGATTTCGCGAATAGCGCCGAACTTCGTGTGAAACATGTGCTCCGCTCCGAGATTAACCGGATAATAGCTGGGATTCTTTTCCGTGTTCGCAAAGCCTTTTCTCAAGCCGTAACCATAGAGAAGATCGACATAGAAGCGGGTATCCTTCTCCCAGACATAAGATGCGCCAGCAGAAAGAGTGTAGCGCCCCTCATGGTCCAGCTGAATGTCGTGCGTCTTGATGTAAGCCAGCTCGTCTCGCGGAAACTCGAATTGGGCTGAATTAATCTCTCGGACGCTAGTAGCGACGAAAGCAAAGTTCGCAAAAGCAGAAAAGGGGCCTTGTTTGTAGGTCGTGCTAACCTCAGAACCATAGACGTGGCCTTTGACGTAGCTAAACGGCGAGAGAATGACCGCGCTGCCGAATTGGCCAAGGTCAATCAAGTTTCTAGCGTCTTTATAAAACGCGTCCACCGTAGTCTGCCAAGCGGGAGTGAGCTGCCGTGAGAAGCCGACATCAAAATAGTTAGCGCGTTCGACATGTGTCGGACTGTCCTGAAAATTGTTTGGACTACTGCTGGTGCCCCGGAATTTTTCGATCGTGGCCAACGGAATGTACTGCACAGAAGGCGGAGTGAAGTAGCGCGCATAGCCGATGTGAGCCGATGTCCGGTCATCAATTCGCCAAACTAGATTAGCTCGTGGACTCAGTTGGCCCGCATTGTCGAATGAAGAATCGAAGCGGTCGTATCGCGCGCCGTAATTGAGCGTGAGCCGATCAGTCAGATGCCACTCATCCTGCAGATAGACACCCGCGGTCAAACCATGATTGGCAACGTGGTCGCCGATCTTTATCGGGTGATCCGATGTTTGCATGCCATTCGCATCCACCGGAAAGACGAGAGTTGATGTATCCAGCTTTTCATCGGTGTAGTCGGCCAGAAGCCCAGCTCGCAGTGTGTTGCGATCGCTTAACGCATAAGAGGCGTCGAATTGCAGGCCATTGGTAAAGAAGCTGTTTTCAACCCTCCCGGCGACACCCTGGAAGATCAGGTCGCCAACGGGATCTGGACTAAAGCGAATCTGCCCATACCGAGTGTACGCCGACATATAGAACGAAAGCTCGTCCGTAGTTTTTTGATAGGTGAGAACGGCGTAATAGTTCTGCTCGTTCTGGTTTTCATTAACAGTCGCCGAGTCAGCTGAACGAACTCCAGCTAGCCGGAACTTCTCAGGCAGGTCAGGCGTATCAGGTAGTTGAAAATCGGCGTAAGAGCCGTTCAACAACAGGCTGACGCGGCTCGTTTTGTCGATGTTATACGATAGGTAAGCAAAAGCTTTTTCCTGATCGGTATAGTCGTGCAAGGGCCGGACACTTGCTGTCGGATTTTCAATTCCAAGGTCGTTGTGTTTGTAGGAAGCAGTGGCAAAATAGTCTAGCTTTTGGCTCGTGCCGCCTACTTGCAGTGAGGGATTGAAGGTGTCGTAGCTGCCGCCATAGAGCGACAACTCGCCGCCATGGAG
>JBAQJG010000532.1:0-14137 GCA_049300145.1 Chthoniobacterales bacterium
ACCTCACACAGAAGCCGTGGCGGGCCGCGTTCTCCATTTGCCCACCGGAACAGGGGTGAATGCCGCCGACATTGGAAAGATCTGCGCCATCATTCGCTCTGCTGTTGAACACGGCCGCGAGATTTTAGAGGCGGCGAACCGAAAAATGCGAGGCACGCCTTGAGTAGTAATGCGCCGGAGCCAGAAGGCGAAAAAGTGACCGAAATCGAAGTAAGGGAAATCACGCTCAGGTTGGTCGGTTACACGCGTGCGCTCGAATTGGGCGCGCGGCCGCGGCCGGTTCAGGAGAACCCTCCATGCCTGCGATCGAAATCGGAGCCGTCCCGATTGTCTATCGTAATCCGCTACGCTAGATTGCTCGTAGAATTGGTTAGCGCGACTGGCGAACGGCGGATTTTGCTGATTGCTGGAAGACGATGATGCAAAGCGGCAAGATTGTGGTGTATGCGCATGTCTATGACCAGGCCGACTTGCTCCGTGATTACCTTGATTGGTATTTAGATCTGGGAGTCGATCTGCTTCTTGTACAGGATAACGGCTCCACCGACGGCAGCCACGACGTGCTCGATGAATATGCCCGGCGCGGCCACGTCAAGTGGTTCGTATTGCCTGAACGGGATATGCGCAAGTACAACTCGGGTGATACGGCGGTGAAGATGGCGCGGGACCTCGGTGCCGAATGGATAATCCAATGCGACGCAGACGAGTTTTTGCGGCTCGCAGACCGTGATTTGCGGTCCGTTCTGCAAGATGCGAAGGACCGGTCGCACACGGTGATCAATGTGCCGTGCTTCAACATGACCGGACCTATCGAGGGGGCCGGGGAGAGGGCGACACGGACACTTACGCTGCGGATTGACCGCCCAACAGTGGCAACCGCTGAGCAATACATCTCCGGGGACCTGCCAGTGCCGTATATTTTCGTACAACATCCGCTTAAGAGCATTACCTACGCGTCGGCATACAAATCTTTTGAACCTGGATCGCACGGCGCCAACGCTGAATGGGGAACCGTCTGCGAACTGCCAAACCTTTTCTTTCTACATTACCCGATCCGGGGATTTGACGTGTTCGAGAAGAAGATTCGCAACACGATTGCCTGGTTTCGTGACAATCCCCATCTTGAGGCCTGGTGGGGGTACCATTGGCGCCGATGGATACGGCTCTATAAGGTCGGCCTGCTGCGCAAAGACTTTGAGGACCAATTCGTGACCCCGGAGCGTGCTCAAGACCTTATCCGCGAGAGAATCTGCTCGATCGACGATACGGTCGCCAGGTGGGTCGAAGCCAAGGAGTGGCGGTATCTTTAAGAGATTATTGGACGAGAGTCGCATCGAAGCGATAATGCGCGCCGTAGAACGCAGAGGGCATTTGGGAGAATTCGGTGCGCCATCCGCATCCGGCCGCGAGTTTCGCCATTTCCTGCTCGGTCCCCCAGATGCCAAAGAGCGTATCATGGCGCTTTAAAAGTTCATCCTATTAAAGGTCGCTGCGAACAGATCTATGCGTAAATAATCTAGTCGGACTAACAATGGTTCTGGATTGAGGTTGCAATCTCGTCCGCTGGCAATTCCAACTCGATCGTGTGGACAATCAATTCCGTCTCGATCATGAAGCCGCCAGTTGCGCCAGTGCGTGGGTTTGATGCTGAGGGAGGCGCGCGCGAGTTACCTACGCTCGCACAAAATCAAAGAACGGTTCCTTTTCATTCACCCCAAGCGATTCCGGGTCGATCTCGGGCAGAATTTCCGCATGAGGCACTAGACGGCCGAGAAATCCTGCTTTCGTTATTATGTCCTCAATATCCTTTCCGAAGAAGCGGAGATGATCATCCTGCCCATAAAAATAAAGCCTGTCATCGGGAGACTGGAGCAATGGCTCCTCTAGCGTTCTCGCCAAGCGAGAAGCATATGGAGTCTGACATATGATTCTCGCGCCCGGCTTGAGCACTCTGCGCAATTCCCGCAAAGCGGCTACGGGATCGTCGACATGCTCAAGCATGTGGTTGCATATCACAATATCGAACGTTTCATCAGAAAATGGAATTTTTTGGAGGTCAATTTTTTGAATGGATTCATCCGAAGAAAAAAGATCGCCCTTGATGTAAAGTGCGGGCATGTAACTTAGGACAAACTCTGAAAGTTGTGGTTCGGGCGCCATATGGAGGACCGAGCCACTTCGGATCGCCTCGAAGAGGTGGAGCTGCTCCACGAAAAGGCGAAGATGGCGGTCTCTGTCAGTCGACCAGCAATGAGGACATCGGAAGCGCTTTACATTTGACCCGATTGAGCCAATCCTCCGCACAAAGTCCGAACGTTCGAGGTGGAAGGGAACCCAACTTTCGACGCTTTGCTGGCAAAATACACACCAGCGCGGCGCTACTAGGGTTGCATCGAAGCGATGATGCGCGCCGTAGAACGCCGAAGGCATTTGGGAGAATTCGGTGCGCCATCCGCATCCGGCCGCGAGTTTCGCCATTTCCTCCTCGGTCCGCCAGATGCCAAAGAGCGTATCATGGCGCTTTAATTCGTCCGCTGAGGGGATATCCCTTTCAAACAAATTCCCGACCCGGTCGAGATCCGGCAGGTTCCCGATAAACGTGCGTTGCAGATTCGGAAAACGTCGACGGAGTGCGGCGAGTAATCCAATCGCCTTCGATTCCGGAAGACACTGAAAAGCGCCATAGCAAAGCGCTTTCGTGAAGCGCTTCGTGTCGTCTGTCGTTTCGACAAACTCCAGGGCATCGGCCAGCAGATATAGGCGGTCGGGCGACCTCTCGAAATTCATCTTGGCAACCTCAATAAGATAGGGCGTGAAATCGACTCCAAGCCCGCCCCGGCAATGTGCGAAAACTGGATCGGTAATAGCGCCGTTGCCGCAGCAGAGATCGAGCAGAATGTCGTGCGGACCGATATCGAGACCCTTTCCAATTGCGTCGACGATCATTGCGACCTGATCGGGACCTACCGACTTCCCGTGTGGGTTCCTCATCACCTGGCCCTGGAAATCATTGGGGTCGCACGAGCGAGCATGCGATTCGTAGAGCAAGGTGAGGTCGACTTCGGACATTTATCTTACACAGAAATCAATGAAGAGTTTTTACCGATCGCCTCAACGATTACTTCAGGGGTGTTCCACATCAGCACATCCAAAATCGACAGGCTGTTCTCGAAAATGTATCCGGGTGTATCGTAGACGAAAGGCTCGAAATCCAAGAACCGCAGACTTACACCCTCCCTGGCGAAGTCCGAGGGATTGAACAGCTCGCGTCCTGCGACCGGATTGACGTAAGTGTCCGCAGAAAGCCTGGCGCAGATCCACGGAGCCCACCGTCCGGCGGAAACCCCAACCGGCCAGTCGATGGCAAGCTGCGAGCAAATGCGGTAATGAAATGGCAGTCCCAGATATTCGCAAACCATTCGCAGCCCCGTGACATTTAACGAGACGAGGCTGTCGTCGGTGATACCGGCAAACGAGCTTCTGACGATCTCGCAAACTTGCTGGTAATATGGTGCGTGCTTTTTGTAGTGCCCGATCTTCCCTAGAACATATCGTTCTTGCTCGCGAGAATGCGCGACCTTCGCTTCTGAGATTCTAATATGGGTTGACGAACTCTTTAAGGGTATCGAGATGTATTGCCAGCCGCGGTCGGGATGCAGCACACGATTCCTGTTGATCCACGACTTCCGGGTGTATTGGGTGATATCAAAGACGATCCATTCGTCCACCGCGGCAATGAGCTTAAAATGCCCTAAGTAGGGAAAAAAATACGGCTGCATGATGCCTAGCTTCATAGGGCGGCCCTTATCGACTTTGAATGTATGTGCGCCTCGCAAAGAATATCGCAAATTTGTTCTATGGCGTCGGCCGTCACCCGGTCGCCGAGTGGTAATTGAAACGTGCTCCGGGCCGCCGATTCGGTATTTTTCAGTTGGCCATGCTCAAGCACAATGTCGGAAAACGGACTGACTGCATGGCTCGATGGATGGAAATGTCGTTCGGCTGCCACGTTTTCGGCTCTCAGCACTGCCAATAGCTCGTCTCGAGTAAGCCCAAACTCCGAGTCGTCGACCACGCCGACGAAATTCTGAAAATTGGAAGTCGTCACGCCCGACTGCTTCAGTATCCTGATGCCGGGGATATTGCCTAATCGTTTTTTGTAGCTGTGGTGCTGCTCTTCGTTATTTCGGCGATTGCGGTCGAAGTCATCAAGCATCATCAGGCCGATCGCGGCCTGAATTTCCGACATCCGTGCGGTGGCCGACTGGATCGCTACGCCAGCTCCGGATACATGATCCCCTCGCATCGCTCGCAGCTTGGACGCAAGCGCGTCGTCATTGGTAGTGATGCAGCCGCCTTCTGCCGTGCTCAGGATATTGGTTGCATGGAACGAAAAGACTTCCGCTCGTCCGAATGTGCCGATAGCTCTTTCATTCACTCGACACCCGAACGCGTGGGCCGCGTCGCAACACAGCGCTACGCCGTATTCCTCGGCCAGCATTTCGAGCTCGCCAACTGGCAAGGCGTTCCCCCAAAGGTGCACGCCAAGAATGCCTTTGATTCCGCCACCCTCGAGCAGACGCCTGACTGACACAAGCGACATTTGCTGCGATTCGGGATCGATGTCGCAAAACACCGGTTGACAGTTTGACCACAGCAGCGCCTGAATGGTGGCGATGAACGTCCAGGACGGCACAATCACCTTTCCCTGTGGTGCAAGCGTGTAGGCCGCAATCATCAATCCGTTCGTGGCATTGCGGATGGCGATGGCGTGTTTTACTCCGAGAAACTCCTGCAAACGCTGTTGAAACTGAACAACCAGCGGGCCTGCAAAGCGCTGCGCTGTGTAATACCGTCTCGAAAAAATGCCTCGCGCCGCTTTCTCGTATCCTTCCCATTCAGGCCAATAAAACTGGCCAACCGGCAGCGGCTCGCTGAATCTTGGTCTTGCACCAAGAACGGCAAAAGACGGCTTGCCGGTCATTCCGTTTTCCAACGCGATTTCAACTCCGAGCCGTGTCGACGGATGCTTATCAGAATGTCCATAATCTTCTCAACATCGTTCTCGGAGACATGCGCACCGGACGGCAGCACCATAAAGTCTTGACAGATCGCTTCGGTGACAGGCAATTCTGAGCAGACTCGGGGATATTCAACTACTTTGTTGGTCAGTGGGATGTAGTACGGCCTTGCCAGCACATTCTCGGCTTCCAACAGGCGAAGCGTATCCTCACGGGACAGCGGCCATGAATCGCCGATCCTGACGACGATGAGCCGATAATCCGGGCGCTGCGATTCCTTATGCTCTAAGAGTTTCAAGCCATCGATATTCCGCAGGCCAGCGACATACAGGTCGTACTTTCTACGATGAAGTGCAACCTGGTCATCTACTTCGTCAAGCGACGCCAGCGCCATCGCAGCATGTACTTCGTTGAGCTTTGCATTGAGCGCGTGTCCGTCTTTGACCGTTTCTGCGCCGACGAGCCCGAAGCGCTTCATATGGTCTAGCCGGTCAGCCAACTGTCCGTTCTTGGTGGTGATGTATCCGCCTTCGAATGAGTTGAGCAGCTTAGTCGAGTGCGTCGAGAATACTTCCGCATCGCCAAATCCGCCGCACCTCGTGTTATTGTAAGTGCGGTAGGCGGCTTCCACTGAATCGAACACCACCGGTATGCCATGTTCGCGACCGACATTTTCTATACCCTGCGCATCACAACAATTGACCATTGGATGCGGCGCGAGAATGAGCGCCGTCCTGTCATTCAACGCCGCTTTGATGGTATTGACACTGATACCAAGCGTTTCCGGGTCGACGTCGCAAAAATGTGGAACGAAACCGGCCCACGCGATCATATCGTCGGTCCTGCGGTAGCCAAAAGCAGGAGCGATGATCTCGCGTCGACGCGGCAGCGCCAAGGCGGCCATTGCCAGCACGTGTCCCCAGAAACCGCTGCTCACGGAAACGGCGCGCTCAACCGCATGAAATTCCGCAAGGCGCAATTCCAGCAGACGGCACAGTTCACCGTCATCGGTGTAGCGCTTGCTTTGATAGAACACGCGCGAATAACCGAGAAATTTGTCGATACTCGGTCGATAAAGGTTGCCGGTGGGCTTCGCTTCCGCGAACAACGGCTTTTCGCCGAACACCGCAAATCGAGGCAGCCCACTCATGATCCTGGACGCTCCAGCGTTACATCGAAACGATAGTTGGAAGCGCCGAAGTCCGCCGGCATGTACGAACATGACGCATGCCAGCCCGCTGCCCGAGCCAGCGCCTCGAATTCCTCGGGCAGATACCAAACGCCCATGCGTGCCTCATGATCGTTCAACTCGGCTGCCGTCGGATTTAGTTCCCCGAAGAATCGATCGGCGCGTCGTCGATTTGGAATATTTCCGATGAACACTTTCCGCACTCCGGAAAATCTTTCCTTGAGAGCTTTGAGCATTGCAACGGCATCATCTCTAGCAAAATATTGGAATGCACCGTAGATCAAGCCTTTGGTGAAGATCGAAGTATCGCCCTCGCGCATCAGGTACGAAACTGCATCTTCCGCACAGAAGCGGTAGTTCGGCAATCGGGCAAAATTCTTCTGGGCGATCTCTATGAGATACGGAGATATATCGATGCCGACGAGGCCGGCGCATTTATCGAACAGATAGGATGACAGCGCCCCGTTGCCGCAAGCCAGATCAAGAACCACATCGGTTGGCGCCAAGGACAGTCCGGTTACAACTGCATTGACGATGAGTATGATCTGCGCTTCAGCAATTGGCTCACCGTTGACTGTTCGCCTAACTTGCTTCCAATACGCATCAGCCGCTACGGATCGTGCATGAGCATCATAATTCGCAGGGTATTTCCTAGTCAATTTGTCATTCAATCGCATTCTCCTTGCGGTACCTGCGGTGCGCCCTGATTGTAGCATATTACACCGCAGATCGCGACTGAACGGTTGGCTCTTTTACGGTTAGATGGCGACCTGTATGAGTCCGCGATGGATGCTTTGACACACTTGTATCCAAAACTGTCGCAAGGCGGTTTTGTCATTGCGGATGACATGTGCCTGGAAGGGTGCGTCCAAGCCGTGGAAGATTATCGACAAGTGCACGACATTACCGATCCGATAACGACGATCGATTGGACCGGAATATATTGGCAAAAGAGCAACCGGACAGGCTGAAACCGTGACCACTAGGCCGATGTTGAACTCGAAACTGATCGGGCGAATTTGCTCCGGCAGGCGGCACATTGCTGCGATTCGTGACGCCAAACTAGGCACTCCAGTGGCTGACGGTACGATTTATCTCCGCCTTTGTGCGCGTCGTGCAAAGGCCAGGTAGAGGAAGCACAATCATCTCGCTCGTGGCGGGAGTGATTCGCAAGCGGCAGACTTGCGCCACATTACGGCAACAGATGTTGATCAATGCGGGTTGACAATGGGGTTTCAAAGCCCTTTCCTTACTCCCCTCTTGTGACGAAAACGCTAAAGAAGCGTACGGTGGCTTGCATCGCTGGCGGCAAGGCGAGTGACGACGCGCTCGCGAGTGACGCCTTGCCTTTGCCCGAGTCGCCGGCCCTAAATCTTGCCGTTGTGGAAGGAGATAAGTTGCGAAAACAGCTTGCCGCGCATAACGCAGAGTTTCAGCGCTTGAATGCACACATTGAGCAAATATCGAGCGCGATCCATCATTTAGAAGAGGAGCTGAAACAACGCGACGCGACACTCGCCGCTGACAACGCAGAGTTTCAGCGCTTGAACGCGCACATTGACCAAATATCGAGCGCGTTTTCCAGAGTGCAGAAGCAATTGACTGAAACCAAACGGCACCACGAAACAGCGACCGAGCAGGTCCGCGAACGTGTTACGCAAGCCAATCGGTTGCTGCATTCCAAAAGCATCAGTCTGGCAGAGAGCGAGGCGCGGGTGACTGAACTGACGACGAGACTTCGCCAGCAGTTACACGACGCGAAGAAATTGACTCGCTTGTTGGGCAGCTTGGAAGATGTCACAGCGCGGCTGCGCTCCTCACGTCGATGGAAATTGGCAAATCCCATTGTCAGTCTGCGGAACAAGTTCTTGCGTGGCGGCGAACCGGTAGGCTACGACCACCTTGATAAAGTGGTTGCTGCGTACCAGCTGTGGCGAAGCGCGCATCCTGAGCTCGAGGACCTGGATGAGCAGATTCAGCAGCTTCACCGCCAAGCCGGCCTGAAGAGTTCGAGAACGTCGGATCGTGGAGATACAATTGCGCCTCCGGTGCCTAAGCCGATCGCGTTTCCAGTGTTCGATAAAGTCGAAGTCTCCATCATCATTCCGGTCTTTAACCAGTTCCATTTCACGCAAGCGTGCCTCGCTTCCGTTCAGGAGCACCGCGGCTCGCATGCGATCGAAGTAATCGTGGTAGATGACGGATCGGCCGACGCGACCACTGATTTGGTGCCGCGGATGAAGGGCATCGTGTATCTACGGAATGAAACAAACGCCGGCTTCGTTGGCTCCTGCAACCGCGGCGCTGCTAAAGCTCGTGGCGAATATCTGTTGTTCCTGAATAACGACACAAGTGTGAAGTCAGGCTGGCTCGATGCACTGCTGGAGACCTTTCAATTGGAGCCGCGAGCGGGCTTAGTCGGATCGAAGCTGCTCTTTCCCGACGGCCGCCTCCAAGAAGCAGGCGGCATAATCTGGAGGGATGGCTCAGGATGGAACTACGGCAAATTCGATGATCCCAGGAAGCCGGAATATAACTACCTCCGTGATGTCGATTACTGTTCGGCCGCGTGTGCCATGATTCCGAAATCGCTGTTTGAGAGCATCGGTGGTTTCGATGCGCGATACGCGCCCGCCTACTACGAGGATACCGACCTGTCTTTCAAGATCTGGCAAAATGGCTACAAGGTTCTCTACCAGCCGCTGAGCGAAGTCATCCATTACGAGGGTGCGACTGGGGGCACTGATACATCGACAGGGGCAAAACGTCACCAGGAGATCAATCGAGAGAAGTTTGTCCACTCGTGGGCCAACGTGCTCGCGTCCAAGCCCGAGAATGCGGATTTGGTTAGTTACTTCGCTTGCAAACCTGGCCAGAAACGAATCCTTGTCATCGATCACCATTTGCCCATGCCCGAGAAGGACTCTGGCTCGGTCCGTATGTTCCAGGTTCTAAAGCTCCTGCGCGGTCTTGGGCACCGCGTTACGTTCGTGCCAGACAATCTCGCGGACATCGCTCCCTACGCGGATGAAATCCGGAAGCACGGCATCGAAGTTGTCCACCATCCGTACATTAAGAGCGTCCGCCAACATCTGAGCGAGCGCGGCGCGGAATATGACGTAGTTATCTTGAGCCGTTGCAATTTCGCTCGAAAACACGTCGTGGACGTTCGGCGGCACGCTCCGCAGAGCCGGCTGATTTTTGACACTGTCGATCTGCAGTTCCTGCGTGCAAGCCGGGAAGCAGAGCTGACGCAGGATGCCGATGTTCAACGTACGGCGGACGAAAAACGCGCGCAGGAGCATGAATTAATCAACCAGGCAGACGAGACATGGGTCGTCAGCAGCGTTGAGCAGGCGCTCCTGCGCGAGCGAATACCGGGAAAGCGTGTCGAGATTGTCTCAAACATCGTCGATGCTCCCGGTTCGGCCACGCCGTTTGCGCTGCGGCGCGATTTTCTGTTCATCGGCGGTTTTCAGCACACCCCGAACATCGATGCTGTCGTGTATTTCGTGCGAGAGATTTACCCGGTGGTCGAAGCGCGGCTCCGGAGTGCAAAGTTCTACATTATCGGCGACAAGGCGCCGCCATCGGTCGTTGCCTTAGCGAGCGAGAACGTGATCGTCGCCGGGCTGCAACCCGATGTTCGCCCGTACTTCGAGAGCGTGAAGCTGTCGGTAGCTCCATTACGATGGGGCGCAGGAGTGAAAGGTAAAATTAATCAGAGTATGGGCTTCGGAGTACCAGTGATTGCAACCTCCGTCGCCGCGGAGGGAATGGGCTTGACACACGGGGAAGATATTTTGGTTGCGGATGAACCGGAGAACTTCGCGAAGGCTCTCCTCGAGCTCTATCACTCGGAGGATCTTTGGAATCGGCTTTCAAAAAACGGAATCCAAAAAACCAAATTGCTCTATTCCAAAGAAGTGGCGCGCAAACAGTTGAAGCGGCTTCTTAGCGATGAGCACATGAACTCGTCGAGCTCGGCCAGAATTAAAATCGAGCGGCGCCCTGCCGAACAGTTTAGAAATGGCAATCAGGCTGCGATTGAGGCGGAGTAAGCGAAAGTTGCCGGGGGAGATCACCGGCAGGATCGTGGCGACTCCCAACCCGATCCCGTTCCGAGAAGGCTCGAAAGCAACGATCAGTTGGCAAACGACCGATCCGGTGGGCGCCGAAGTGCGGGTCTCGATTCCCACCGGCGGTGAAAAACTGGTCTCGCGAGGCAACGGCGGCTCGGTTGAGGTGCCGTGGATTCAACCCGGAAGCCGTTTCGAATTCAGACTCTACTCGGGAAACGAACCATCCAGACTTCTTGACCACGTCACTGTTCACCGCGACGACGGCTCTTGGGAAAAGATTTTCGACCCGCTCGCCTCGGAACCGGGCTGGGAGAATACGCACCTGGCCGCAGTCGCGAATTACATCGCAAAGGTTATTCCGCGCTGCCTTAACCATCCACAATTCCACAACCTCTTTCTTCAGTGGGAGCAGCACGGATTTCACGTCACGCCGGTCCACTTTTACCAGCCCATCCCGGACACCACAACTTTGACCGACGCCATCTGGTCAAAGCCAGGAAGTCTGGCCGGAGTGGATATGAACGAGGCTGGTCAACTGGATCTGCTGCGCAATGTCTTCCCGCGCTTTAGAAACGAATATGACACGATCCCGCGGTCCGCCACAGGTCAGCGAGGAGAGTTTTATTTCGACAATGGCCTATTCAGCGGCACCGACGCCCTTGTCGCCTATTGTATGGTTCGCCACTTCCAGCCGCGCCTCATCATCGAAGTCGGCGGTGGATTTTCGTCCCTGATCACAGCGCAAGCGGCGGTAAAGAACAAATCTTCATCGCTCGTCTGCATCGACCCTTTTCCGCTCGATTTTCTCGTCGCAGGCTTTCCCGGCCTAGCGTCGCTGGTTCAAAAACCAGTTCAAGAGGTGGAGTTAGATTTCTTTTCCAAGCTCGAATCGGGAGACATTTTGTTTATCGACAGTTCCCATACCGTGAAAATCGGTGGCGACGTGAACTACCTGTTTTTGGAAGTGCTGCCCCGCTTGAAACCCGGCGTGATCGTGCATGTGCACGATATCCGGTTCCCGCTCGACTATGATCGCCAATGGGTTTTGGGCGAATTCCGTTTTTGGGCCGAGCAATACCTGCTCCAGGCGTTTCTGGCTTTCAATTCAGAGTTCGAGGTCCTGATCTGCAATAGCTATATGGGCTTCTATTTTTCCGAGGAACTCAAATCCTGTTTCCCCCACTCCCCATGGTCGGGCGGAGGAAGCTTCTGGATGCGCAGGAAAATTACGCCTTGACCGCCCCTACCATTAGGTTGGGGCTCGAGGAGCTACTTGCGTCGCGGATTTCTTCGCCCCGAAATTAGAAAATCTTGTCTTCTTGATAATACCAATCGCCTTCAATTTCCTTGAGATCGTATTTTACGCGGCGGAACGTCGGACGCATGAACTGGAGAACGGTATGCGAATAGGGGAAAAAGCGCAGGTGCAGATCAAAAGTGTATCGATACGGGCGCTGTTTGGGCAAAACCACAATCAGCCGGCGTTTGGCTACACGACGAAGCTCTTCCAGAGCCGCCTGGGCGTCTTGAACATGCTCCAACGTATGCGAGGAAATTACGGTATCGAATTCATTATCCGCAAATGATAGCCTTTGAATATTCTCTTGGCGGAAATTAATGTCCGGGTGATTTCTTCTCGTCTTCTCGCTAACGATCATGTCGCAAGCCGTTACGCGGTGCCTCTTGCTTAAAACGCCCGCGAGAAAACCTCTTCCGCAACCAACATCGAGGACCCTTTCACCAAGAGTATTCGCCGCAATCTCCTTGACACATCCCTCATTCAAATCCGTGGGCCTCTGGATATGAACCGATCTGGTTTCTTCGTATACCGCGGCAAATTCCTGTTGCGACAAGTGCATGGCTCTGTCCTTAAATTCAAAAAAGAACTTTGCTCTGCTTTTGAAAAGTAGCTTGAATGGTAACCACATAAACCATTTCTGATCTCTAATTATCGGCGGAATACACTCATCCAATATGAAGTGAGCTTTGAGCGCGAGATTTCTGCTGATTTTCATATGCGTTTCCGCCCGGATGAATTTCTCTCTAGGCCTAGCCTGCAAGAGAAAATCTTGTCAACTCTCTTCCTCCCAAATATAGTTTTTTGCGAGCCGCCCTGCATCCGATCAACTCCATCGCACCGCCGGGTTTATCGCGAAGGTGCCGCTCACCTAGTAGCAACAGCGAAGGAAATCTTATCATAACCGTGGTTTATGCAGTCTCCTGAAGCAAAACCGAATCGTTGCGAGTTTTGCGGCGCGATCTCGACTGATGCGGGAGAGAAAGCCTCCGGTGGAGAAAGCATTACCATTTCCATAGTGATCCCCGTTTTCAATGAAGCCGATCAAATCGCCGCAAATCTCAGCGCGATTCGGTCGGATGCCCTGCAAACAAGGTTGCCAACGGAATTCGTCGTCGTGGACGACGGTTCTAGGGATGAAACTTGGACAGAGCTGAAAACTTTGGGCACAACGATTCCGGAGCTGCGCGCCCTACGGCTAAGCAGGAACTTCGGGAAGGAAGCAGCTATCTGCGCAGGGCTGGCGCACGCCCGCGGATGCGCCTGCATCGTCATTGATTCCGACTTGCAACACCCGCCGGCCTTGATCCCCGAAATGGTTAACCTTTGGAGAGAGCAAGAAGTACACATCGTAGAAGCGGTTAAGAAAACAAGAGGAGAGGAATCACTGCTGAATAAAATTGGCGCACGCATCTTTTACCGAAGTCTCAGCTATCTTTCCGGATACGACCTGGATGGGGCATCCGATTTCAAGTTGCTCGACCGCCGAGTGCTGGAAGCGTGGCAAGAAATGCATGAGAGAACCACGTTTTTCCGGGGCATGATTGCGTGGCTCGGCTACAGCCGGCGGCAATTGTTCTTTGAGGTACGGGAAAGAAAGGCCACGCGGTCGCGTTGGTCGTTATGGAGCCTGGTCCGCCTGGGTCTGGTTGCCATCACCGCATTTTCCTCGCTGCCGCTGCAAGCAGTCACCATCCTTGGAGGCTTGGTCCTTCTTTGTTCGTTCGCCTTGGGCATCTACGTTTTGTGCTTTTACTTTAGTGGGCTTGCCGTACCCGGTTTCACCACTGTAATTTTGCTCCAGTTGATGATCGGCGGCGCCTTGATGATGAGTCTTGGCATAATCGGGACTTACGTTGCCCGTATCTACGACGAAGCAAAACGGCGGCCACGTTACCTTATCTCGGCAACCTTCCCCAGTGGCGAAGCAGCCCGTTTGGCTGGACGCCCACAGAACGCTCCGACCCCAAGCGGAATAGTATGAGGCTAAGGAGCCGCACTAAGGTGTAAGGACAAGACTGGTGTCTCCTGGTAGAAGCTACCGAGCGATAGCTAGCTCAGTTGTCGAAGGGAACGAACATGGCCGATAAGAATTACATCCTCTCGTCAAAACGTCTTCAGAGCCAGCCCAAGCTCTCGGAAAATATGCTGGCCTTGGGCTTCTATACGATCCTGGCTATCATCGTAACTTGGCCTGCTCTCGTACACCTTCATGATCGAGTCTTAGGAGCCTACCCGGGCGACAATTTCCAGTTTCTCTGGGCCCTCTGGTACGCGGCACATGCCATCTTTGATCTGCACACCTCCCCTTTCTTCGATCCGGATATTTATTTTCCATTTGGCTTTAGCCTGTTCAGAAATCTTGGCGAAGTCTCACCTGCGACTATCCTGGCATCCATCCCTCTTACACGCTGCCTCGGCGAAGTTGCGACATACAATCTGCTAATCATGATCTCGTTTGCCCTGACCGGCTTCGGGACCTTTCTGCTGGCGCGGGAGTTGCGAGCTGGCTTTCCCGGGGCATTGGTCGCGGGAATTGGCGTAGGTT
>JBAQJG010000533.1:0-8600 GCA_049300145.1 Chthoniobacterales bacterium
GTTTCGCTTCGTGCTGACGCGCGATTGGCAACTCGAGTCGGACGATTATGCTGCTGCGACCCTAAAGAATTGCACGATCGAAACTACCTTTATACGATTAGCAATGCCCAACGTTATACGCGTTTCCATGCCAGCATCATACCGTCTCGCACGGTCAGGCAGACATTCTCAACTCGTGGGTCGGATTGGATCAGACGGTTAAAGGCAACGATGGCGTGGTCATCAGCATCGTTCGGATGCAGGACCTTGCCGCTCCAGAGGACGTTGTCGGCCACGATCAGTCCGCCTGGCTTGAGCAATGGCAGGCATGTTTCGTAATAATTTGCGTAGTTAGGCTTGTCGGCGTCGATAAAGACCAGATCGAGCGGGCCGGTTAGCGTCTTGATCGTCTGCAAAGCAGGTCCCATTCGGATCGTGATTTTGTTTCCGTGCAGGCTTTCCGCAAAGTATCGGCGCGCGATCGCCTCGGCTTTCGGGTCGATTTCACACGTGATCAGACGACCCTCCTCTGGTAAAGCTTCAGCCATCATCAACGTGCTGTAGCCGGTGAACATTCCGAGCTCGAGCACCATTCGGGCGCCCGTGAGGCGGACCAGCATTTTGAGAAAACGACCCTCGATGAGGTCTACCTGCATCTCAGGCCACTTCATCTCCCGGTAGGTTTCTTCCCGGAGACGAGTGTACAAATCGGTTTCGGGCTCGGTGTGATCACGAGCGAACTGCTCGACTGCGGCATCGATGAATCGGTCCATAAATGTTAATCAAGCATTCCCCAGATGCACGAACGGAGAAAGTAGGGAGTTACGCACCCTGCTAGAGAAGGGGCAGGGCATCGCGGCGGGTTTAAAGCGCTGATATCGATCCTGTGAAAATCGTCGGGGTAGAAAAAAGCAGACGATACGAAACTCTGATCCTCCTTCGTCCCGCAGCCGCGGGACTAACGCGCGTTCGAAAAGCTCGCTTTCTCATAATCGTTCGCAATATGGTCTGGTGCGTTCCAGACCAGCGCACTTTTCGTCATGCCATACGAACCGATCGAAAACTATGGAGTGATAGGAGACCTGCAAACGGTTGCTTTGGTCGGGATGAATGGGTCGATCGATTTCATGTGCTTTCCGCACTTCGATTCGCCTTCGATTTTCGCTGCGTTGCTCGATCATAAGAAGGGCGGCTACTTTCAACTCGCGCCCATCCTTAGAGGAGAGCGCCGCAAGCAAATTTATTTCCCTGACACAAATATGCTTCTCACGCGGTTTCTATCGGCCGATGGGGTCGCGGAAGTGTCTGATTTCATGCCGATCAAGGCAGAGGGTCGCGCTCACCACTTGGTCCGTCGGGCCAAGGCGGTGCGCGGCGAGTTGAGCTTCCGCATGATCTGCGCCCCGGCGTTCGATTACGGGCGTGCCGGCCACAAGGTCGAGGCAAGACGCGGCGAAGTGCTCTTTACCAGTGAGGCGGCGGACCGTCTCGCGCTACGGCTGCGAACGAGCCTGCCTGTGCGAATCGAGAACGGCGCGGTCATTGCCGAATTCAAGCTAGCAGCGGGTGAAACCGCGGCCTTTGTCCTGGAAAGCGCCGCAGAAAGCCAGGGAGCGGCGGCAGATCCGGATTACGTGGTGGCGGCTTTCAAAGAGACTATGAACTTCTGGCGACGATGGGTTCGCAACTCTTCCTACAAAGGCCGCTGGCGCGAGATGGTGAATCGGTCGGCGCTCACTCTCAAACTTCTGACTTATGCGCCTACCGGCGCCGTCGTCGCCGCGCCGACTTTCGGGCTGCCGGAGGAAATCGGAGGCGAACGCAACTGGGACTATCGATTCACCTGGATCCGCGACGCTTCATTCACGGTCTATGGCTTGATGCGTCTCGGCTATACCGAGGAAGCGGCGGCGTTCATGAGCTGGATCGAGGATCGCTGTCACGACTGCAGCTCGGATGGCTCTTTACAGATCATGTACGGCCTGGATGGGCGCCGCGAGCTAATCGAAGAAACGTTACTGCATTGGGAAGGTTACGCCGGCTCTTCTCCGGTACGGATCGGCAATGGCGCTGCCGGACAATTGCAGCTCGATATTTACGGCGAACTTATGGATTCGGTTTACATCTACAATAAATTCGGCCAGCCGATCTCCTATGATCTCTGGCAAAGTCTCGTCCGGGTAACGGACTGGCTTTGCGCCAACTGGCAGCAGCCCGACGAAGGCATTTGGGAAATGCGCGGCGGACGACGCGAATTTCTCTACTCGCGGTTAATGGCCTGGGTGGCGGTGGATCGCGCCGTCCGGCTGTCGCTAAAGCGATCATTCCCCGCGCCGCTCGACCGCTGGCTTCGCGTGCGCGACGAGATTTACACCGATATCTACCGGAATTTTTGGAGCGCCGACCTTCGTTCATTCGTCCAATATAAAGGAGCACAGACCGTCGACGCCTCCACTTTATTGATGCCGTTGGTGAAATTCAGCGGCCCGACGGATCCGCGCTGGCTCTCAACTTTGGGTGCGATCGAAAATTCATTGGTGGAAGATTCACTAGTCTATCGTTATAACATCGGCGATTCGGCTGTCGATGGTCTTTCGGGCAAGGAAGGGACGTTCAATATGTGTTCGTTCTGGTTTGTGGAATGCCTCTCGCGCGCCGGCGATCTTGAGAAGGCGCGCTTCTTTTTCGAAAAGGCGATCGGTTACGCCAATCACCTCGGCCTTTATTCGGAAGAACTTGGTCCAAGTGGTGAGCATCTTGGAAATTTTCCCCAGGCATTTACCCATTTAGCGCTGATCAGCACGGCTTATAACCTGGATCGGACCCTCTCCGGTCTGAAGTGAAGTGACAGAGGGGTCATCAGAGCTACTAATCGACAGTCGCATGGGCTAAAGCCTTCTGGCTATCAGTCAATTGTTAGAAGCCATCTCACAAATGGGAGGGGCCGCGTGGCTGTCGATTTTTGGCTTGGGTAAGGCGTCGACGAGGAAGCATATCCGTCCCGCCGTTGCGGGACGACCGAGGAGCAACGCAACCAAAGACAAAAAGGGACGCCCACCCACAGCGCAAGAGCACTTCGCGGTGTCTGGCGGCGTTGCTCGCTCCTTACAGACCCATACGGGTATGCGCGTCACTCGCGCCTTGCCAGCCACCACAAATTGCTCTTGCGCGGTCTCCTCCTATTTATGAGATGCCTTCTAATAGTTGTTGGGAAGGCGCCATGGCCGAGTCCATCATTCGGCGGATCAGAGGGCGGCGACGTCCGTATTTTCTCGCAATTCGGTAGCGTTGTCGGTTAGTCTGGCCGCATGCTTCGCGAAATCGCGCCGAACGAAGGACCGATGGAATCCGCAGTATGCTGATGCCAAGCGTATTGATCATTGAGGATGATGAGGATGGCCGCCGGGCCATTGCCAGGTTGTTCGCGCAGGCAGATTGGAAAGTTTTTGAGGCCGCCGATGGCGATTCCGGAGTGGAACTTGCTCTCCGGAACCGGCCGGAAGTTATTTTATGCGACTTGCTGATGCCGAAGTCGAATGGCTTCCAAGTTTGTCGCACCATCCGGCAACAGCTTCAGCCGACCAAGATCATCGTGGTGTCGGGACGGGATTATGCGGTTGATCGCGCGAGTGCGCTGGAAGCCGGGGCGGACGAATTTCTGCTGAAGCCGGTTACATGGGAAGTCCTGCGGGAGTCAATCGATCGACTTCTAACGCAGACTCCGCAGCGACCACGAGCGACGACTTCCGCTGAGGAACTCGGTTCGGTGCCGCCGCGGATAAAGTTGTGGGGCGTGCGCGGCTCGCTCCCGGTGCCGGGGCCGGCGACGAGCCGGTATGGAGGTAATACCAGTTGCGTAGAAGTGCGGGCAGACGGCGAAATTATCGTACTCGACGCAGGCACCGGGATTCGTGGTCTCGGCCTGGCGCTGGAAAAGGAGCTGGGACCGGGGACGATCAAGCTGACTCTTCTCATTACACACACGCACTGGGATCACATCCAGGGTCTGCCGTTCTTTCCCCCTGCCTACAACAGCAAAAATCTGATCCGGATACTAGGTTATGAAGGAGCGCGTGCTGGTCTGGGCACGATTCTGGCCGGCCAGATGGAGACGCCGTTTTTTCCGGTGAGCTTGCATGAATTGCAGAGTCATCTCGCGATCGAAGAACTTAAGGACATGGAGTTTCACATCGGCAAGGTGAAAGTGGAGGCCAAGTTTGCGAATCATCCGGGCATCTGCGCTGCCTATCGGCTTTTTACCAGCGCTGGATCGATCGCATACATGCCAGACAACGAACCGTATGAGCGTCTCAAACTGCAGCTCGCGGCGCAGGATGGAATCGATGGGACCGAAGCGCGAAATTTTGCCGCCGGAGAGCGAGCCAAGATGGTGGAGTTCTTGCGGGATTGCGAAGTGGCAATTCTGGATGCGCAATATACCGATGAGGAATATAAGGGACACATCGGGTGGGGGCACAGTTCACTGAGCAGCGCGGTCGGGCTTGCGCTCGACGCAGATGTGAAAAGGGTTTTCCTTTTCCATCACGATCCCAGTCATGACGATGACATGATCGATCGAATGGTGGAGCAGGCGCGGGAGCTAGTTAGGAAAAGCGGAAAGACAATGGTGATTGAAGGGGCACGGGAAGGCGCTGAGATCGTGCTGGAGTTACCAGCGCAGCGGCTAAACAGAAACTGACAAAAGACCACTGACAACGAGACAACGGAAACAAAAATAGGTCAGATGCTCCTGATTCCGACATTTTCGCCGCCGAAGTCGTAGAAGACCTGCAAGCCGCGCTCGTGCAATTCGCGTCGCTGTTGATGCCTAATCGGTTATCTGAGACCAGATGCGCCGGGGGACGAAGCCGTCCCGAAAAACTGAGGCACTGAAAAAGCTGACAAGCTGAAACGGCAGCTCCCCCAATCTGGAAAACGGGGTCGCGTCTTCCCGTTAGGCGACCTTCGATAGAGTGTCGATGACATCGCGAAGCTCTTGCACGTCGAAGGGTTTCGTTAGCATCGTGTCCACGTTGAGCTCCGCGTAGGCGCGCCGGTTTTCGTCGGTCAGGTGGGCGGATAAAACAAGAATCTTGCCGCCAAAATTCACCCCGCGCAGCCGCCGGATTAACTCGATCCCCGACACTTTCGGCATCTTATGGTCGATAATAACAACATCGAAAGGCTGGGAATGATCGGTTACTCTGGCAAGTGCCTCGTCGGCGCTAAAGGCGAGCGTAAGCTGTCGAGCAGGATTACTGAGCGCGAACGCCAGGGCGTGCCCCACGCCAAACTCATCGTCAACGGCGAGAATGTTCAAGGACTTTCCCATAGGCGCTGCATTTTAGCGAGCATGACACGTACCTCGCAGCTTCGCTGCGCGTTAAAGCGTTACAAAAGTTACAAGGTTACAAAGTTAAATCGTTGAATCGTTAAAGCGTGCTGGCCGCAGCGGGTGCGGCTGCCGCCATGGTCAGAATTTCAACCTCGAATAGACACCAATGAACACCAATTCAAAGCGGTCTTACAAAAGGAAGCAAAGGGAACAAAGGTCTTCGTTCTAAAAGTTTCAGCTTCGTTTTCATTTGTTAGCCTCCAGTGGAGACTGTCGCTGAAAATTCGAAAACTTCGGCCCGACTGGATGCTTTTTCTCAGATCACTTAAAATCAGCCGCCGAAAGGAAAGAGGCTGGAGTCGGCAACAGAAAATGCTGAAATCTGACAACTGAAACACTGAAAGCTGTGGCTCAGTCTCTGTCTCTTATTCCGTGCGTAACGCGGTAATTGGATTCACGTGCATGGCGCGACGCGCTGGAAGAAAACAGGCGAGGAGTGCGGCCACCGCCAGCAACAAACTCGAACTGATCAGCGCGAATGGATCGCTTGGACTTACTTCGTACAAAATTTGCGAGAGCACACGTCCCGCGCCTAATGAAAGCAGAAGTCCAACACTGACAGCAAGCGCCGTCTGCATCGCGCCCTGGCGCATGATGAGCGCGAAAACATCCTTACGATGCGCGCCGAGCGCCATGCGAATGCCGATTTCGCGGGTACGACATGCCACGGCGTACGCTTTCACGCCGTAAACGCCGACGATCGCAAGAAGAAGCGCGACTGCGCCGAAGGCGCCGAAGAGGGTTGCACCCAATTTAACGATCCAAAGGCCGACGCTTCTTTCCATCAGATCAACCCATGGTGCGATGGTCAGAATCGGCAGGTCCGGATCGATTTCGCGCAAGGTGGAGCGCATGGTCGGGATCATCCCGGCTACCACTTGTCGATCCAGAGTGTTGAATCGAACGTGTAGGACCACGTCGCCGCTGTAGCCTTGCGCGAATGGAACAAACAATCGCGTAAGTGGCGTGTCGTTTTGCACATCATGGCGATGGGTGCCGACAACTCCGATGACTTCCATGTCGTTAGGCGAGCCATCCTTCGGTGGCGTGATGTAGCGAACATGCTGGCCGACCGCATCCTCATTTGGAAAAAGCTTCTTCGCCATTGCTTCGTCGATGATGGCGACGCGCCGCCCGTCTTTGTCCTCGCATTCGGCTTGCGTGAAATCGCGGCCCCGCAACAACTTCACGCCGATCGCGTCGAAATATCCCGGCGTGCTCGCGGTATAGAGCGCGGTTGCGCCGGGATCGGGCGCTTTCGGATCGTTCGACAATGTTGCCCGCGTTGACATGATCCGGCGCGTGTTGGTGAAATTGTTGTAAGGCAGCATTGTGGCAACGCCGACCGCGGTAACGCCGGGCAGTTCGCGCGCGCGTCGCGCAATGTTGAAGATCTCACGTCGCGCGTCCGCCGGTTCTTTCTTCACCAGGGTGAAATCTATGTCGCTGATTAGGTCACCGGCAGCGACGAACCCGGGATTCAAGCCCGCGGCTTTCAGCGCGCCACGGAAAAATAATCCGGCGGCGAACAGCAGCATGAGCGAGAGCGCGATTTGCGCCATGACCGAGATATGACGCGGCGCAAAGAAACGACTGAACCCTCCGATGCGCGCAGGCTCGCCGACTTGTTGTTTCAAGTCCTTAACCAGATCGGCCCGCGTCGCTTTGAGGGCGGGGCCGAGGCTAAACAGCACCACGGCGAGGAGACAAAACAGAAACGTCACCGCGAGCACGGCTGCGTTCGGCGAAAGGTCGACAATGAACGAAAAGTTCACGTTGTTGAGCAAAGTGGCGAGCGAATGGAGCAGGAGATTGTTGCACCAGACACTGAGAACGAGCCCGACTACTCCGCCACAAATCGCGAGCAAGAGACCTTCGCAAAGCAACTGCCTGATGATTCGCCAGCGCGACGCGCCGAGCGCGATGCGCAAGGCGATCTCTTTCGTACGCGCGGTGCCGCGAGCGAGCAACATGTTCGCCAGATTCAGGCATGCGATGAGCAGGACCGCGCAGGCCATTGCCATCAGCAACGTGCCGATCAACGTGATCGGGCCGTCATCCTCCGGCGATGTGCTCAGGCTGAAACGCGACGGCTTTTGAATTTGCACTTCACGCGCAAATTCGGAATCAACCGCTTGCATGGCATTGAACCGTTGCGACAAGACTGGCAGCCGCGACTTCGCGGTCTCGATAGTTAGGCCGGGCCGCATTCGGCCGGTGAGATTCAGTGCATAATTTTTTGGGTTCGCCAGATCGTGCATGGTCTCGGAATCGCCAAAGGCGGAGCCGAGCTGCGAACGAACGCCGAGCGGCACCCAAATATCAGGCGCAATCAACGCGCTCGCGCCGCTGAATCCATCAGGCGTAATACCGATCACGGTGTAAGGCTGGCCATTGATTTGGAGCGTACTGCCGACAAAATCGTTGCGACCGCCCTGGCGCTTCCAAAATCCGTAGCTCGCTACTATTACCGCAACGTTCGCGTTCGGTTTGGATTCTTCGGCGTTATAGAATCGTCCGCGAAATGGCTGGACACCCATCAGCGAGAAAAAGTTCTCCGACGTGAGGAACGCGAAGCTGCGCCGCATCTCGTGATCGCGTCCGATACCGGCCACCGCGAACTCGAGCGCGGCAAGATCGACAAACAGGTCAGCGCTGTTCTCACGTAGCTCGCGATATTCATTGTAGGAGAACTGCCGATAATCGTGGCTGGCATTTTGGCGGCAGTTGAAAACGTTCACGACTTCCTGCGGCCGCAGCGGGACCATCGGATGGAGAACCACGCTGTTAATTAGCGCAAAGATGGCGGAGTTAACTCCGATCGCCAAGGAGAGCGTCAATACCGCTACGGCCGTGAATCCTGGCGACTTAAGAAGCTGACGCAACGCAAACTTGAAATCCTGGATCATGAAAACCTCCGTTTTCATTGAGATGCGTCAGCGGTGATTTTGGATTCAAGAAATACGCGCGAAGTCTGGATTGCGCTTCGCGGTCGTCGAAGCGTTGCCTCCTTCGTCCCGCAGCCGCGGGACTACGGCGCGCAAGGAAGCGTTGAAGTGTTGAATCGTTGAATCGGGAAAGAAACGGCGTCTGATCTTCACTTTTGACACGGTTCAAAACTGAAACGCGGAAAACTGAAATGCTGAAAGAAGATGTTGATCCTCCTTCGTCCCTCAGCCGCGGACGCCGCAGCGCGGCGTCCCTACCATTCCTGTAGAGGCAGCCG
>JBAQJG010000534.1:0-5392 GCA_049300145.1 Chthoniobacterales bacterium
CTCGCAGCGCTACAACTTCCGCGCCGAGTTCACTCCCTTCCTGCTGGCCGTCGCCGTAACCGCCTGGTACGCAGGATCTGGACCCGGGATCGTTGCGCTGATCCTGTCCAGTGCGCTTTTTGACTACTTCTTCACAGAACCTCTTTATACGCTGGAAGTCTCGGCTTCGGATGTGCCTCGCTTTGTCGTTTTCGTGGCGTTCCTATTACTGATCACCTGGTTCGGCGCCGTTCGACGCCGCGTCGAGCGAGAGCTTCGGCAATCCCGTGACGATCTCGAGAACGAAGTAACGCAGCGTCGCGCACTCAATGAAGAACTGGCAAAACGATCTGCCGAGCTTCAGGCCATTAATAAAGAATTGGAAGCATTCGCCTATTCGGTGTCGCACGATCTCCGCGCGCCGATTCGTCATATCGCCGGGTTCACCGAGCTGCTGCAAAAAAATTCTGCGTCGGTTCTTGATGAGCGAAGCCAAAGACATACGACGATGATCCTCGAGTCGGCCAAGAAGATGGGGAACTTAATCGACGACCTCCTGGCTTTTTCGAGGATCGGCCGGGCGGAGGCGCACAAAACCATGGTGAGCTTGCAACAACTTGTGCAAGAAGCGCAAAGCGAAGTCGCGCAGGAGACCGACGGGCGCAATATCAATTGGAAGGTTGGTAAATCGCCCGCCTGCTACGGAGACCGTTCTATGTTGCGCCTTGCACTTATTAATCTGATTGCGAATGCGGTTAAGTTCACGCGGACGCGCCCAAAAGCCGAGATCGAAATAGCATCGACGAACCACAACCCAGATCAGATAGTTGTATTTATCCGAGACAATGGCGTCGGATTCGACATGAAATACGTGAACAAACTATTCGGCGTGTTCCAACGTCTCCATGCGCCGGAGGCGTTTGAAGGCACCGGTATTGGGCTGGCTACTGTGCAGCGCATCATTCATCGACATGGTGGCAGAGTTTGGGCTGAAGGTCTGGTCGATGGCGGCGCAACGTTTTATTTCTCACTATCCAAAGCACAGGGAATTTAAATTATGAGCAACTTAGGACGAATCTTATTGGTGGAAGACGATCCGAAAGACGTGGAGCTGACAATGACGGCTCTGGAGGATTACAAGCTTGCCAACGAGGTTGTTGTTGCCCGCGATGGTGAGGAGGCTCTCGATTATCTCTACCGCCGGGGAAATTTCGCGACGCGCTCGACTGATAACCCTGCCGTGCTGCTGCTCGATCTGAAATTGCCGAAGGTCGACGGCCTCGAGGTGCTACAGCAGATCAAGAGTGACGCAAAACTCAAATTGATTCCTGTAGTCGTGCTCACGTCGTCCCATGAAGAGAAGGACATGATCACGAGCTACAAGCTCGGCGTGAACGCTTATGTGGTAAAGCCGGTGGATTTCCACGAGTTTGTGAACGCCGTTAAGGAACTCGGGATTTTTTGGGCACTGGTTAACGAGCCGCCACCTGGAAGCGTAAAAAAGAGCTAGCCGAAATGAAATCGCCTCTGCGTGTTCTACAGCTTGAGGATGACCCCAGGGACGCCGAGCTGGTCCAGGAAAAGCTCGCCGCTGACGGTATTGCTTGCGAGATCACGCGTGTTGAGACTGAGGCTGGTTTCATCGCGTCACTCGAACGGGACGGCTTTGACTTGATTCTGGCAGACTACTCTCTTCCCTCTTTTGACGGCCTGTCGGCATTGAGCATCGCCCAGCAAAACTGGCCGGATGTGCCATTCATCTTTGTTGCTGGAACTTTGGGCGAAGAGGTGGCGATTGAAGCGCTTAAGATCGGTGCGACGGACTACGTTTCGAAGACAGGACTGTCGAGGCTTGTCCCCTCCGTGAAAAGGGCGTTACGAGAAGCCCAGGAGAGACGGGAACTTGGTAGCGAGCGCAAGCGAGGGGAAGGGTTGCTCACCGGTGAAAAGCGTCTTCTCGAAATGATCGCCACCGGCGTTGCGCTCAAGGAGATCCTGACTTGCCTGTGCGTGATTATCGAAGAGTACCGTAGCGGCACACTTGCTTCTGTCCTGTTGCTTCGCCCCGATGGTCTCCATCTGGACTTGGTGGCGGGGCCGAGTCTTCCCAAAGAGTGGACCGAGCAGATGGAGAAACTGCCCATTGGACCGTGTGCCGGCTCTTGCGGAACGGCGGCGTATCGGGGATCAGCGGTCATGGTCTCTGACATTGCGACTGATCCGCTTTGGGAAGTGCTGGAACACCGTGCGGCCGCATTAAGCTACGGGCTGCGAGCCTCCTGGTCGAATCCAATACTTTCCTCGGAAGGAAAAGTCCTGGGAACCTTCTGCATTTACGAGCGCGAAAGGCGCAGCCCGACCCCGTACGATCTCGGGCTCATTGAGATGGCGACGCACCTGGCCCGCGTTGCGATTGAACGCGACCGCGCCGAGGACGCTCTGCGACGGAGCGAGAGTTTTCTCGCGGATGGCCAGAGAATCAGCCACACCGGAAGCTGGGGCTGGAATCTTTACACTGGGAAGGTCATCTGGTCGGACGAACAATCGCGGATGCTGGGTTTCGATCTCGCCAAAATCGAACCAACGGTCGACTTGTTCCTCGAAAGGGTCCATCCTGAAGATCAAGCGCGAGTCAGGCAGCTTCTCGACAACGCAATGAGCGAGCGGAGCGAGTATACGATGGAATATCGTGTCGTTCTTCCAGACGAATCAGTTAAGCACTTCAAATCTATCGGTCGCCCCGTCGTAAAAAAGTCCGGCGAGATAAACGAATACATCGGTATCTCAATGGACATTACCGAGAACAAGCGGGCGGCAGATGCGCTCCGCGCTTCCGAGCAAGTGGCGCGCGGGCAAGTGGAAGCGCTGGCGCAAAGCTTGAGTGTTTTGGCGACGGCGCCGGAGCCGGAAAAGTTTGTTGGGCAGATGCTCACCACGATTGGCCGCCTTTTGAGCGCGCAGACCGTGCTTTTGTGGTTCATCGACGAATCCACTGACTCGCTTGTTTTGCGGTTAATGGCGGAGGGCACAAGGCCCGTTACGCCTGACCCGCAGCACCCATGGACGAAGAACGCTTTGTCTTGGAAACAGAATCCCGTCATTCAAGAACTACTTTTTACGGCAGGTCCGATTGTTTGCGAAGACGTGGAGACTGATCCGCGCGTGAACGGTGAGTGGCGCGACTATTTGAAGCAAAACGGAACGAAAAGATTTCTGGCAGTTCCGATTTTAGTCGGCGGACAGGTTCGGGGGATTATTGGAATCCATCATGCCGACCAGGCAACCTATCGGCCAGAGGAGATTGAATTGGCCCAGGCACTCGCCGATCAAGTCATGCTGGCCATTCAACTCAATGAGTTTGCCGAGCAAGGTCAGCGAGCAGCAGTTTTGGAAGAACGGAATCGAATGGCACGAGACATTCACGATACTCTGGCGCAAGGCTTTGCCGGAGTGATTGTGCAGTTGGAAGCAGCCGAGGATGCGATTTCTCGCGGCTGGCGCAAGGAAGCGGACGAACATTTGCGCCGGGTTGGCGAATTAGCTCGGCGGAGTCTGAGCGAGGCGCGCCGCTCCGTGCACGCGTTGCGTCCACAAGCCTTGCAGGAACACAATTTTTGGGACGCGCTCAAAGGTATTATTAAGAACATAACTGTCGGAACCGCGCTTCACACATCATTCGAAGCACAAGGCGAAATACCGGAGCTTCCTCGATCGTGGCAGGAGAACCTTTTGCATATTGGGCAGGAGGCTTTGACCACTACTCTCAAGTACGCGCACGCTCAGAATTTTCGGGCCCATCTAAGCTGCAATGGCGAAGGAGTTCGCCTGGAACTGGGTGACGACGGCGAAGGATTCAAAGTCAAAGATCGACATGACGGCGTGGGCCTAATTGGAATGCGCGAGCGAGTCGAGCAAATGGGCGGCGAATTGGAAATTGCGAGCTCACGTGGTAAGGGCACGAAGATCTCTGTGCTATTACCGTGCAACGGGGAATCGATATCATGATATCCAAAAAGAAAGCGGTGGCGAGTTCTAAGAAGGCGGCAAAGAAACCAAAGGCTGCAACGAAGAAAGCGGCGAAAGTTGGAGATACCAGAAAATCGCGCATTAGTGTGCTCATTGCGGACGATCATAGCGTTGTCCGCGAAGGCTTGGTTTCACTCATTACTCGGAAAGCAGACATGACCGTTATTGGCGAAGCGGGCAATGGACGCGAAGCCGTTGATCTTTGGAAGAAACATCACCCCGATGTGACCCTGCTGGATTTGCGCATGCCCGAGCTGGATGGCGTTGGCACGATTAAAGAAATTCGTTCCGGCAATGAGAAAGCGCGCATCATTGTGCTGACAACGTTCGACGGGGATGAAGATATCTACCGCGCCATTCAAGCCGGTGCGAAAGGCTATTTGCTGAAAGATGCGCCGCGCGAAGCCCTGATGGATTGCATTCGCCGGGTGCACGCCGGCGAGACCTGCGTGCCGGTGCACCTCGCGGCCAAACTCGCGCAACGCGTCAGCGGCGAAACGCTAAGCGGGCGTGAGATTGAAGTGCTCAAACTGATGGCTCAGGGGAAAAGCAATAAGGAGATCGGCTCCGCCCTCTTTATTAGTGAGGGCACAGTGAAGTCGCACGTGAAAGGCATCTTTGCGAAGATGAACGTCATCAGCCGAACCGAAGCGGTCGCTAACGCGACACGGCGCGGGTTGATTCAATTGTAGTAGCGGAGCTTTAGTCCGAAACGCAATAGGTAGGGACGCCGCGCTGCGGCGTCCGTGGACATCGCAGCGCGATGTCCCTACCAGATCTACCTCGAAAGAGGGAGCGAGCATCACCTCGTAGGTGGTACCACAAAATCCCGCGGACGCGTAATGGCCAAGCGTCTGATGATCGCCGAGATCGTCAGGTAACAAAATAGACCAATGGAGATGGTTGTGAGTGATCAGCAAATGCCGGCTCGCGAACAGAAGATTCAAGGCGACATCGCGAGCCGTCCTCCGCTGCCTCCGTTCACTCGTGAGACTGCCATTCAGAAGGTTCGCCTGGCAGAAGACGCCTGGAATTCTCGTGATCCGGAAAAGGTGGCCCTGGCTTACACCATCGACTCGCGTTGGCGAAATCGCGCCGAGTTTGCGAATGGTCGACAAGAGATTATCCAATTTCTGAAACGCAAGTGGGCGAAGGAGCTGGACTACCGGCTGATCAAAGAGCTCTGGGCTTACACCGGGAATCGCATTGCCGTGCGCTTCGCCTACGAGTGGCACGATGACTCGTGGAATTGGTTCCGCTCATATGGCAATGAGAATTGGGAATTTGATGATCATGGCCTCATGCGGTTTCGGTACGCGTGCATCAACGATCTTCCCATCAAGGAGCCGGAGAGAAAATATCACTGGCCGCTCGGCCGCCGTCCCGA
>JBAQJG010000535.1:0-5995 GCA_049300145.1 Chthoniobacterales bacterium
CGTCAAAGCTGCAGCTTCCGAACGAGGTTACGAATTTTCGGCGGTTTTCCAGCGGTTTGATGTCGATTTTCCATTCACGCCAGGCGAAGAATTCATCGTCGAAGGAAAACGAATCAGCGTTTTCATCTTCCAGCATGGTTGCCGTCTGATGAGCCTCCCATTTGTGTTCCGCGGCCAGCACGGCCGCGCCGAGAACGTTGAGAAAACCGTGCATCTTGGTTTGTACCTCGGCCCGATACCGCCGGATCGGGTGATGTAAGCCGGCTGTGAACTTGATCGGAACTTGATGAGTCGCCGGCGTCACCAATGCCTTGGCGATCTGCTGCGAAGTTGGAAACGCATCGGCTGTAACTCCGCCGGTGCGCAACTTGAAACCGAAAGTGGGCCTATCAACGTCGGAATTGAGTTCCGCCAGCAGCGCGATAGTCTCTTTCGCTCTCTTCGGTGGCGCTTCCCAAAACGCTGGTAAATTTCCGATGACGGCGCGGGCTTCTCTCAGCAATGCAAGCTCGACATCGTGCGGGAGAAACATCTCAAGCTGAACGACTGAGACAAGATCGACATTGTGCGCCGAGAACGAACGAATAGACACGGCAGTTTCTTCCAGCGCTTCGCAAAAGGCCGCCACATTTTCGGTCTTTGGCCCAAGTGCAGAAACGCGGAGCGGACGCTGAGGGTCGAACAGCGAAAGAGATTCTTTGGCCGCTTCGAACCGTTCAACGGGAAGAACGAACGTGCCAAGCATCCATCTGTCCTCCGAGCGAACGTATTGGGCTTGTTTTCTTAGCGCCGATTCGAGATCGAGACTGCACGGCGGAAACATTCCAGCGTAATCGATCGAGTGCGTAAGCAAGGCGCGAAGAGGGGATGGCGGCGGCATAAGTAAATTGGGCAAGAACCGCCGCTAATCGCAAGAAGCCAGTTGCGGATTCATGGAGAACGAGGCGCGCAACTCGCCGCGCGGCGGAATTGTTTGAATCCCTTCCTTATCTTCAAAGGTGTGTTGTTCTTGATGGTCGGTCAGCCCCCAACACGGTTCGATGCAAAGGAATGGTCCACCGTCGGACCACAAGGTGAGATACAGTGCGCCGGTTAGATCGAGGACCACCCAGCGTCCGCTCGGTGGATCGACATACGAAAACTCACGCAGCGGAACATCGACCAGTTCCAGTATGTAAGATCCGGGCAATTCATCTCTCGGGAACGGCATCTCGCCGCCGGGAAAATCGATGTCCCGGGTTTCACCTGAAAGATAATTCCCCGGAGAAAAATGCCGCCGATACCAACCGCCAGGCATCTGCAAGCGAAAGGTCTCGAACGAAGTCGCGGCGAAACCCGGGTGCAGTCCAAATCCCACGTGTGCGCTTAACTCCTTCTCATCATTCTGAAACGCAAACTCGACGCTCACTTTGCTGATGTCGATCCTGTAGGTTAGGTCCAGGCTAACCTTGAGCGGATACTCGATCGCGGAAAAATCCTGTGGCGTAATTCGATACGTCAGCGATCGATTGTCGATCTTAGATTCAACGAAGTGCCATGTCTTGGATCGAAGGAAGCCGTGTGTCCCGCCCTTGATTTCACGGCCGCGATACAAGCTGCGTCCATCTTTAAGTCGATGAAGATAATAACCCATCACGGTAGCGTGGTTGGCCCAGCCTTGCGCCGGCGCGGTGAGATCGTTGTCCCGGTAAAGAAAGCCGATCCACTCGCCGGCTTCGTTTGCTCTGGCCAGGCTGATTAATTCCGCGCCCAGTCGCGAGACGATGATGCGCAGCCCATTTTCCTCATCAGTCAAAATATCGAGCTGTCGATCGTCCCGTTTATCTTCGCGATGTGAAAACATCTCATGGGAACAAGCCGCGCATGCTCTTGGCGCCGAGAACGCGATCCACGCCGATGGCCATCGCCGCGGTGCGATGGGCAATTTTATGTTCCTTCGCGCGCCTGATCACCTGCGTAAAGGAGTGCTCGAGGATGCGGAAGAGTTTGTCGGTCACCTCCGTTTCGCTCCAGCGAAACGATTGCAAACCTTGCACCCACTCAAAATAGGAAACGATCACGCCGCCGGCATTGCAGAGAATATCGGGAATCACAAACACTTCATCCCAGCGCTGCTCGAGAATCCGGTCCGCGTCGGGCGTGGTCGGACCGTTAGCGGCTTCGGCCAGGATGCGGCACTGCAATTTGGCCGCGTTTTCTTTATTGATCACGCGATCGACTGCCGCCGGCACGAGCACGTCACACTTCATGGTGAGCAACTCGCTTGGATCGATATGATCGCCCTGAGCGAACGCGCGCAAGTGTCCTTTTTTGAGGACGTGTTGCTCGGCCGCTTTGACATCAATCCCTTTTGGATTGTAGAGCGCGACCATCGCATCGCTGATGCCGATCACTTTGAGCCCGCTCTTCAACGCGAGCGAAAGCGCGGCAACTGAGCCGACGTTACCGAAACCCTGTACGATCGCAGTGCATTTCTCCGGATCCATTTTGAGCATGTCCATCGCGCGCTCGATCAAGTAAACAACGCCGCGACCGGTGGCTTCGCGCCGGCCTTCCGTCCCACCGATCGCAACCGGTTTGCCGGTGACAATTTCATTCACGGCATAACCTTGATAAACCGAGTAAGTATCCATGAACCATGCCATGATTTGTTCATTGGTGCCCATGTCCGGGCCCATAATGTCGGTATGCGGACCGACGAACGGAATCATTTCCTGCATGTAACGCCGCGAGAGGGCTTCGAGCTCGGTGCGAGACAATTTCAATGGATCGACCGCCACACCGCCCTTGGCGCCGCCGTAGGGCAAATTGGCCAGCGCACATTTCCAACTCATCCACATGGCCAGCGCGGCCGTCTCGCCCATCGAGAGCGAGGGAGCGAAACGCGTCCCGCCTTTTGTCGGGCCGAGCGTGAGATGATGTTGAACGCGATAACCCTGGAAAGTCTTCGTGCTGCCGTCATCCATGTGGACCGGCAGCGTCACGGCGATGGCGCGTTTCGGATACATCAGCCGATCGCGATGGTTTCGATCGATGTTCAAGTAATCCGCGATGACCGCAAATTGATCGCAGGCCATCTTGAACACGTCGTCGTCGTAAATAGTCATGAGAGCGAGCCGGAACGTTAGAACACTCGCGCGAGAAATTCAGGTGCTATTTCGTCGCGATTCACGCCCTTCGTCAAATTGAATCCGCAAAGGCTGGATCGACAATTACCGGACGAATCTCCTTTGCCGTAATCTTTTGCGAAATTAGTGCAGACGCTCAGTCGCGCGCAAGCTAACGTCGTTATTCAACCAAGACCGAAATGAAAATTGAAACCTTGGCGGTGCATGCGGGCCACGCGGTTGATCCCACTACTGGCGCCGTGTCTGCACCGATTCATCTTTCCACCACGTTTGAACGCGATGTGGACGGCAGCTACCCGCACGGATTTATGTACACGCGCAACAACAATCCGAACCGGCAAGCGCTCGAAGATGGAATCAGCGCGCTCGAGGGCGGCTCAGTCGCTGCCGCATTTGCTTCAGGAACCGCTGCGACCATGGCGATTTTGCAGGCACTTGCGCCGGGCGATCATGTGCTCGCCCATGTTGATGCTTACTACGGCACGTCGCGATTAATCCGAGAAATCTTTCTGCGCTGGGGACTCGGGGTCGATTTCATCGATATGAGCGATCTCGCCGCGGTCAGGCAAGCTCTGCGCGCGAAAACGAAACTCGCCTGGACGGAAACGCCTTCGAACCCGCTGTTGAAGATTGTCGATGTCGCAGCGGTCGCCAAGATCGTTCATGACGTCGGCGCAATTTGCGTTTGCGACAACACTTGGGCGCCAGTGTTGCAACGGCCGTTCGATCTCGGCGTCGACCTGATTCTTCATTCCACGACAAAATACTTCGGCGGCCATTGTGACGTAGCTGGTGGAATTATCGTTGCAAAGAACGACAACGAATTTTTTCAAGACGTTCGCCGTGTCCAGTACGCCGGAGGTGCGGTCCCCTCGCCTTTCGATTGCTGGCTCATCCTGCGCGGCATGCGCACGTTGCCGTGGCGGATGCGCGCGCACTCCGAGAACGCGCTCAAAGTAGCAAACTTTCTTAGGCAACATCGAAAGGTTGAGCACGTCCATTATCCGGGATTGGGCGCGCATTCGGGACATGAAATTGCCAAGCGGCAGATGTCGATGTACGGCGGAATGCTTTCCTTTGAAGTCAAAGGCGGCCGCGAGCCTGCGATGAGTGTCGCCGCGAAAGCGAAAATCTTTATTCGTGCAACAAGTTTGGGCGGCGTGGAAAGCTTGATCGAACATCGCGCATCGATTGAAGGCCCCGGCACGACATCGCCCGAAGGTTTGTTGAGGTTATCGATCGGTCTCGAAAACGCCGACGACTTGATCGAAGATCTCGATCAAGCGCTTTGATAGTAAGGAGCGGCCGTCTCCAGTACGCCGAGAGCGTTTGAATTTCAGCCGCGCAATCGCTGCCGGACAAGATCGACAACGTCCTGCACTTCATCCACGCGCAGCAAGAAAGCCGCGCCAAAGAAAGCAGTCGCGCCAACTGCAATCGCGACAAGCATCGCGCACAATTTTTCAAAAAAGCGCAAATGCTCCCAGGCATCCAGCCACCAGTGATTGGCCGCCCAGCAAATCAGCGCGAGCAGCACGCCAGCCACGCAAATTTTTCCAAGGCCGGCGAGCATCCGGCGCGCTTCCAATTTCCGCGTGTGCCGCCGCATCAGCCCGTAGAGCAAAAGAAAATTGATGGTCGCGACGAGGCTTGTCGAAAAGGCGAGCCCGCGATGTCCCCAGCCAAGGCGGAATGTAAAAAGCCAGTTGAGAAATAGATTCAGGCCGATGGCAAAGAAACTCACGTTCATTGGCGTCTTGCGTTTGTCGATCGCATAAAATGCCGGCGTCAGCACTTTCAACGCGGAGGACGCGACGAGACCGATGGCGTAAAATTGCAGCGCCCCCGCGGTTTGCCGCGTCATCTCAGCGGTGAAACGCCCGTGCTCGTAAATCACGCTGATGATCGGCGATGCGAGCATGGCCAGTCCAATCGCCGAGGGGATGGTGAGCAAAAACGCGAGCCGCATCCCGCGTGCGAGAATGGCGCAAAACTCGTCCATGTTTCCGACGGCCGCGCTTTTTGACACGAGCGGCAGGGTGACCGTGCCGATCGCAACGCCGAAAATGCCGAGAGGCAATTGCATCAAGCGAAAGGCGATGTTTAGCCAACTGACAGGGCCGTTGCCGAGACTCGCGGCGAATCCACTGTTGATGAGCACGTTCACCTGCACTGCGCTCGCGGCGATCACCGCCGGCCCCATCAGCGTGAGCACTGTGCGCACCCCGGCATCGCGCCATTGAAAATCGGCGCGATATTTGTAGCCAACGCGCCATAGCGCCGGAAATTGCGCAATCAATTGCCACGTGCCGCCGATGAGCGTGCCGATCGCCAAACCGGTGAGCGAAGGCGCGCCGAAGTGGGGATCGAGCCACCAGCCGATGGCGACGCCGCCGATAATTGAGCCGAGATTGAAATAGCTGGACGCCATCGCCGGCGCGCCGAAAACGTGTTTCGCGTTGAGCATTCCCATGGCCAGCGCTGCAAGGGAGACGAGGAGCATGAATGGCCACATGATCCGCGTGAGCAAAATCGTCAGCGCGGTCTTGTCCGGCGGCCAGCTCCACCACGTCAGCAAATCGACGAGCTGCGGCGCAAAGATAATGCCGAGCACCGTGACCGCGCTCATGAAGATGGCGGCGAGCGTTACAACTTTGTTCGCCAGCCGCCATGCGGATTCGTCACCTTCGGTTGCGATTTTTTTTGAAAACGTCGTGATGAATGCCGTTGAAAGCGCGCCCTCGGCAAACAGATCGCGCAATAAATTCGGCAGCCGGAACGCCATCAAAAACGCATCGAGATTTTTTCCCGCGCCGAAGAGCCCGGCAAACACCTGCTCGCGAATGAGCCCGAGCACGCGGCTACAC
>JBAQJG010000536.1:0-11695 GCA_049300145.1 Chthoniobacterales bacterium
GTCATACCGATGAGCTGGGGGACGACGACCTTCTGGTATTGCTGGTGGTCGACACAAACCAGCGCTGTGTTGTCGCCGACGTCAATAAAACTGGAGTCTGCCTGTTGGTCCATGGCGGGCTTTAGCGGAAGGCGTTTTCAGGGAGATCGAGGCGCAAACCGGAATCCAGATCCACATCCATGCCGCGCGCCTTTTGGATCAAATCGATGCCCTGGCTGACACGCGCCTTGCGCGAAGCGAAGAGTTTGGCTGTCTCTTCTGTAATGAGCTCGTTTTCGAAAGCGGTGAGGATTGATTGGTCGAAAGTCATCCAGCCAAAGGGTGCGCTGGCCTCGATGATCTCGTAAAAACTGCGCTGCTCGTCTTCACCCAGCACGATGGTTTCTTCCGTGCGCAAATTGTGGCCGAGGATTTCCATGAGCAATTGGCGGCCACCGCCCACTTTAGGCGCGAGGCGCTGGCTGATAACGTAACGCAAGGTATCGGCGAGGCGAATGCGCAGTTGCTTCTCTTCACCGAGAGAGAACAGGCCGAGGATACGGTTGATGGATTGGCCGGCATCGACTGTGTGCAGGGTTGCAAGGACCAGGTGACCCGTCTCCGCGGCCGTCAGCGCGATTTCGACCGTCGCGCGATCACGCATTTCGCCCACCAGGATGATCTTGGGCGCTTGACGCAGGGCAGCCCGGAGGCCGTTTGGATAATTGTTAAAGTCGTGTCCGAGCTCGCGCTGATTAAAGGTGGCCTTAAGTTTCGTGTGAACGAACTCGATCGGGTCCTCAAGGGTGACAACATGAACCGCTTGCGTCTCGTTAATCTCGTTAAGAATGGCGGCGAGGGTGGTTGTCTTTCCGCTGCCTGTGGCGCCGGTCACTAAGACCAATCCATTTTTTTCGTGGGCGATTTCCTTGAAAATTGGCGTTAACATGAGCGTATCGATGGTGGGCACTTCTGCTTGCAATTTTCGCAGGACAATCGAAAAGTGTCCTTGCTGGCGAAAAATATTAACGCGGAAGCGCCACTCCTGATCGAGCGAGTAACTGCAATCGCACGAGCCTCCGGTCAGATAATCGTAAATCAAACGGCGATTTCCGCGCATGAGCGCGAGCCCGATTTGCTCGGTCTGATAAGGAGTGAGGGCCTCGATGGGCGGATCGACATAGACCGGTTTCAGCTCGCCGAAATCCTCGACCTGAAGGGGGGAGCCAACCGAAAAATTGAGGTCGGAGATACCATCATAGGTTCTTAGCATCGCCGCTAAAATTTTGTCGAGATCTGGTGTTCTCATCTCTTGTTCTCATTCCTCCGAGGCATCGATCGGCGGTTCTTTCAAGAATTGGCGGAATTTCTTCTTGTCGATCGCCTTATCGTAAGCCTCTTCGGGACTGATCCGTCCATTGTGCAAATGATCCATGATCGCGTCGTCGAGCGGTTGGTTTCCTTTCTTTTTGCCGACCTGAATCATGCCCAGGATTTGATGCGTCTTTCCTTCGCGTACCAGGTTTGCGATCGCCGTATCGACGACGAGAATTTCCAAGGCAGCGACGCGTCCCGGTTTATCAATGCGTTTAAAAAGATTTTGCGCGATGACAGCTTTAAGCGATTCGGCGAGGGTGGTGCGGATTTGATTTTGCTGATTGCTCGGGAAGACATCGATGACGCGGTCGACAGCCTTCGCTGCGCTGGAGGTGTGCAGGGTGCCGAAAACCAGGTGTCCGGTGGCCGCGGCGGTCAGCGCCAGCTCGATCGTCTCGTGGTCGCGCATTTCGCCTACGAGCATGATGTCCGGGTCTTCGCGAAACGCGCCGCGCAAAGCAGCCGCAAATGATTTGGTGTGCACGCCCACTTCTCGGTGCTGGACAAGGCAGTTTTGGCTGCGATGTACGAATTCGATCGGGTCTTCGATCGTGATGATATGGTCTGGCCGGTGAATGTTGGCATAATCGATCATCGCGGCCAGCGTGGTAGACTTTCCCGACCCAGTCGGACCGGTCACGAGGACCATACCCTTTTTGAGCATCGGAAATTTTTTCAAGACTGGTGGCAGACCCAGTTCATCCACCGTCAGAACAGTCGAAGGAATCAAGCGGAAGACAGCCGACATGCCATATTTTTGCTGAAGGAAGTTCGCACGATAGCGAGCGACACCGGGCACTTCATATCCAAAGTCAACGTCGGAAGTTTCCTCGAAGGTTTTGATTTTTCCTTCGGGCGCAATCTCATAAACCATCGCCTTGAGCTCGTCGTTCTTGAGCGGAGGGAAATCCACCCGCACCAGATCGCCATTGATGCGAAGCATTGGCGGATTGTTTGTGGAAAGATGCAGGTCGGAAGCCTTCTGCTCGGCCATCAGTTTGAAAAAGGCGTCAATGCGAGCCATGAGCGTCGTGCTACGAGAAGCTAAATTGATGCCACAAGCCGCGGATTTGGAGCGGCGAATGGTCTCCGGGCCGGCGCAAACCAGCGCCGAGTTGTGTTAGTGCACCGCCTCCCGAGCGGCGTCGAGGGTGCAGCGCACCTGTCCCAGAAGCTTTTCCCTCGAGTATGGCTTTGGGATAAAACCGCGCAGGCCTTGCCCCAACATGGCGGTGATCTTGGACTGCTCGGCGAAGCCGCTGCTCAAAACCACGTTCACCTTTGGATTAAGCGCCTTGAGTTCATCGAATACGGCATCCCCGTCCATGACCGGTAGGAAAAAATCCAGAATGACCAAACCGATCTGCTTGCCGATTTTCCGGTAAGTTTCCAGCGCTTCAAAACCGTCCTTCGCCATGATTACCTTATATCCTTCATCAGCCAGCATCTCGGCAGCGAGCGCAGCGACTTGGGGCTCGTCCTCGATAAAGAGGAGATACTCGCGGTTGCCTTTTGGATTCTTCACCTTGATTTCCGTGGGAATGCTCGCCCCTGCAGACCACGACCCGTGCGCTTGGCCGGGTTGCGAACGGCCTGAATCTTTTTCGAGCGCTGGCTTCGGTTTTTCGTAATTAGGAATGGAAATCTTCGCTCCGGCTCCTCGTGCCGAGAACGCGCGGACTGGGGGCGGGACCACAGCGAAAGTCGCCTGCGAGGGCGCCATCGGTGCACCCGTTTTGGCAGTGGTCTTCGCAAGGATTGTGGATGTAACTCGATCAAAAAGCGTCTGCGCGGTCTTGGAAGCCAGTTCTACCCGCTGGAGGAGCAGATCGACGTAATGGTGTTCGCCTTTGTGTCGGCGCACCAGGTCGGCATAGCGCGCGATTTGCTGCAAGATCGAATTCAGCTCTGTCGAAGTGCCCGCGATCCACTTTAAATCTTCATGATCCAGCATAAGCCACGCTTCGGTTAGGGTTGATCGGTCTCTTTCAAGCAGGCCCACCAAACGCAACCCAGGATGGCAAGAAAGGCGATGGCGAACGAACTGAGGGTCAGCATGATTCTAAAGGTGTGCTTTCAACCAGCACGCTTCGTGCCGAGCGAGACGAACAGTGAACTGGGCAGAATTCCCAGCTCTTACTCATGCTTTTGCTCGTAGTCTTGCTCTTGACCCTACTCCCACTAAGGTCGCAGGCGTGCCCAATTGGTTCCGTCAAGGCTTTTACGGCGGCCTTGGCCTCGCGCTCCTAATCGGACTGTTTCTCATCTGGCTTTGGCAACCAGAGCGGCAGGTCAGTCGTCACAGCGAGAACTTTCTGCGGACGATCGAAAAGAGAAACTGGACGGGCGTCGCCGATTTTATCGCCGACGATTATCAAGACCAATGGGGCGATGATCGCGCGCGCGTTCTGGAACGGGTGCGCGAAGTTTTGCGCTATTTGCGCCGTATTCGAATTGAGCCGGCCAACGCAGCTGTGCGGGTCGATGGTCAACGCGGATATTGGAACGCCAAGATCATCATTGACGGCGACCAAGGCGAAGTGATGGCTTTGGTCGAAGAGCACGTCAATTCCCTCGCTAGGCCGTTCGAATTCGAATGGCGCCGTCAGTCTGCCAAGCCGTGGGATTGGAAGCTGGTGCGGGTCAGCAATGCGAGCCTAGAAATTCCGGAGGAGGGCTCTTTTTGAATAGATCGATATTTGCCTAAACTGGCAATATGCGCATTGGAATCAAACGGCATTTAAATGGTCGAGTGGCCGGCCCGATGTTCACAAACGCGACCGCGCCTAGAAGCGGTTTGTCGTTTTTTTCCCTAAAGGTCACAGGTGAAGCGCCAGGTACCCCCAGCGGGCTGGCTACTTGCCAAGCGCGTTGTGTAATTGCGTCTTGGCCGATTCCACGTCGCGCGGCGTTTGTTGACAAAGCAGAATGGCGCGAAGTTTCTCTCCCTGATAATAGCGTGCGGTAAATTTCTTCTTCGCGTAGGTCCCGCGAAGATCGACCCGGGTTGGTTGCGCGCTGAAATCGCCCACAAAATCCAACCGCAAATCGAACATCTCGGTCCAGAAATAGGGAATCTGCTCGTAACGCTGCCGTTTCTTGCCGGTCATGTTCGCGCCAGCTATCAGGCCTTGTTCGCGCGCGTTATCCCAATGCGTTTGGCGCCGCACCCCGCCCATCACTCGATCTGGATAAAATGCCAGGTCGCCGATTGCATAGATTCCCTTTTCTTCTGTCTCGAGGTATTCGGTGACGGGCGATCCGTGCGGTCCAGCCAGCGGCGTGTTGCGGACGAGGTCGAGATTCGGTTCTGCGCCGCAGGCGACCACAGCGAGGCCAGCTGGCACCCGGTTGCCGCTTTTTGTCTGGATATTGCGAAGGACGGTCTTCCCTTCAAAACCGTTGAGACTTTCTTCCATCAACATCGTTACGCCATGTTTGGCGAAATATTCGGTAAGCCATCTGCCCGTTTCGGCATCAACATATCTATTCAATAAATAAGAATCACGATGCATGAGGCTAACCTTTAGCTTCATCATCCGCAAACTCGCCCCGGCCTCGCACGCGAGCAGTCCGCCGCCAATTACCATGACGGTTTTCTCCAGATTTGCCATCTCTCGTAAGGCGAGCGCGTCCCGAATCGTTCGCAAATAGATCACATTACCGAGACCGACGCCGGCTACCGGCGGGCGCACTGGGCGGCTGCCCATCGCCAAGCACGCTTTGTTGAATTCAATGCTCTCGCCATTCGCGAGCACGGCTAGACGCCGGTCGATGTTAAACTGCGTCACAACCGTGCCGAATCGCGTTTCAACTTTGTGCGCTTGATACCAGCGTTCATCCGGCTCTTGTAGCTTTTGGGGCTGCGGACTTCTTTCGCGCAAAAAGCTCTTGGAAAGAATCCAGCGCTTGTAAGGAGGAAAGGCCTCGGCGCCGACGAGCGTCAGGCTCCCGCGTTTATCGTACCGGCGAATTCCTTCACAAGCGCTGGCACCCCCAATGCCGCCGCCAATAATGAGATAATCGCGCTGGATCATTTGCGAAAAGTCGGACGATAGAGAATGAACTCACCGGCTGGCGAGGGAAAAATTTCGGCGCTTAGCATGTGGCGGCGGTTTTATCATTGAAAATTACTCGTTAAAACGAATCACGAATCAAAAGTCACGCCTCAACATTCACAGCACCGCACGACAAATGATCACCGAAGCGACAACCCCCGTAAGATCGGCCAACAACCCCGCCGGGATTGCATGGCGCGTTTGCTTCACACCAACAGCTCCGAAATAAATCGCCGCAACATAAAACGTGGTCTCGGTGCTTCCGTAAATAGTAGCTGCCATTAGGCTGGACGATGTTGTCGGGTCCGAGGCGGTGAACAATCTCGGTGAGAAGAGCCAGTGTCGCGCTTCCGCTGAGCGGTCGCATTAAGGCCAGCGGAAGCAAATCCGTCGGAAAGTGCAGCGGGGTCAAGACCGGTGAAAGCGTCCGGCCTAGCAGATCGATTCCGCCCGCGCCTTTAAACATGCCAATCGCCACCAGCATCGTAACGAGGAACGGAATGATCTTGAGAATCACGCCAAAACCTTCCTTCGCGCCCTCGACAAAATCATCATAGACTTTCACGCCGCGCACTGCCGCGTAAAGCGGGAAGAAGCTGAGCAGAAATGGGATTGCCATGATCGACAATGCGTTCACGCTACGGACAAAAAGATTTTCCGTCGCCGGCTCCGCGGGCGTCGAAAGATGGAAGAGACCTGGCGATACCATCCGTAGAAAAAGCACCGCGAAAAATACGCCCAGAATGACCAGTGCGATCAAACCCAAGATCGACAATCGACGTGGAGGCTCTTCTACGATCGGCGTCTCCTCAGGCAGTTGCGCTGTCGATCTTTTCCCTGATCGATGCGGCACAGCATCGGCGATGGAATTCGGTCTTGGTCGAAAGATGGGCAATCTCTCAAAAAATTTCACCGAGACGATCGCGACTGTGGCCGCGCACAAAGTTGCGAGCAGCGCGGTGCCGACAATGGCAGTTGGCCTTGTCGAGCCCGACGCAGCCAGGATGGCGATCGCGGTCATTGGCATCAATTGCACCGAGCTCGTGTTGATCGCCAGAAAAGTGCACATCGCGTTCGTCGCGACGCCGGGCTGTGGATTGAGCGTTTCAAGATCGCGCATCGCGCGCAAGCCGAGGGGGGTCGCGGCGTTGCCCAGGCCGAGCATGTTTGCGGCCATGTTCATCAACATCGATCCCATCGCCGGATGCTCCGCCGGCACATCAGGAAAAAGTCTTGTCATGACCGGCCGAAGCGCACGCCCAATGCGCTGCACCAATCCGGCGCGCTCCGCCAGTCGCATCACGCCGAGCCACAGCGCCATGATCCCGATCAACGCGAGCGCAATCGTGACCGCCGTCTTCGCGCCGTCGAGCGCACCCGCCGTTACATCTTTGAACCGATCATTCCAGCCGCCGATCGCGACCGCCAGCAAGACTAGCGCGAGCCAGATGTAATTGAGCACGCGTCAGTTGTAGCCGCGCGCACTAAGGGCGGCCAGCCGATTTGTTATTGCATTGTCGATCTTTCTTTCAACAGACTGACGCGATGAACGAATCCATCATTCAAATCAAGGATACGATGGCGAATCCGGCTCCGTTGGGGCTGCTCGGCTTCGGCATGACGACGGTGTTGCTCAACCTGCACAACGCCGGGTTCTATGAACTCAACAGCATGGTGCTGGCGATGGGGATTTGTTACGGCGGCGCCGCGCAAATCATCGCGGGCATGATGGAATGGAGGAAAAGCAATACCTTCGCCGCCACCGCCTTCATTTCCTACGGCTTCTTCTGGCTGTCGCTGGTGACGCTAATTGTCCTGGCGAAACTGGGATGGGCCGCGCCGTCCGACCAAACGGCGATGGCCGCGTATCTCGCCATCTGGGGAGTGTTTACTGCCGTCATGTTTATCGGCACGTTGCGCCTGAACCGTGCCTTGCAGGTCGTTTTCGGTTCGCTGGCGATTCTTTTCTTTCTGCTTGCCTTCAGCGATTTCACTGGCGCCAGCGCGGGCTTCAAACATGCCACCGGCTATGAAGGAATCGTCTGCGGTTTCTCCGCGATTTACGCGGGACTCGCGCAGGTGCTTAATGAATTGTTCGGCAAAATCGTGCTACCGCTCGGCCCGGTGAAGAAATAACCGCGCTCGCCTTCCCAGCGTTGCCGCAAATGCCACTGCGCAATGCACGATCAGCTGCCTTTATCTTTCAACAAACTTGCCGCGAGTTGCAAAGCCGATTCGCCTTTTCCCCCGAGCATGCGCGCGATTTCTTCGCGGCGCGCTTTCGCGGTAACTTCCTGCAAATTCGAAAATGTGCGGCCGCGCGCAACTTCTTTTGTGACGACAAAGTGGGAGGTGGCCGCTGCGGCGACGGGAGGAAGATGGGTGATGCAAATCACTTGATGATTGTGCCCCAACGTTTGCATCTTCGCGCCAACCGCGTGCGCGATTTCACCGCCGACGTTGGTGTCGATCTCGTCGAAGACGAGCAAAGGAATCTCGTCATGCGAGGCCAGCGCAGATTTGATCGCCAGCACGAGACGGGAGATTTCGCCACTCGAGGCGATGGCGCGTAACGGTTTCAACGGTTCGCCCGGATTGGGCGAGAAAAGCAATTCCACCGAATCGAAACCAGTCGCGCGCGGTTCATCCAGCGCAGACAATTTTGCTTCGAACTCGGATTGACGAAATCCGAGTTCGCTCAAGTTGCGCCGGATGTTTTCGGAAAGTTTCGGCGCGGCCTTTGTTCGCAGTTTGCGGAGCGCTTCACCGGCGCGGTTCATTTGCCCGCGGATTCTTTCGATCTCGCCGGCCAACCGCTCCAGCTCCGCGTCCCGTCCCTCGATTTTGCGCACGCGCTCAGCTGCGCGTTCCCCAAATGCAATGACTTCCGCGATGGAGCCGCCGTATTTGCGCTTCAAAGTTTCGAAGAGTGAAACGCGCTGCTCCAGTGCGGAAAGCTGGGCCGGATCGAGGTCGAGTTTCTCGGCGTAATTGAAAAGTGAACGCGCGATTTCGGACAGCTCGACCACGCTGGCGGCGTGGGCTGAAGAAAATTGCGCAATCGAATTGTCGATCTTTTCCAGTTCGCGCAGTAGGCGCTGCGTTTCGGCGAGTTGAGAGACAACGGAATCGTCGGCTTCAGACAGCCGGCGCGCGACGGCGGAGGCGAGCTCGATTAGCCGCTTGCTGTTGCTGGCCAATTTGTAACGCGCTTCAATTTCTTCTTCTTCGCCCGTGACCAGATTGGCTGCGCAGATCTCGCTAATCTGATGGCGCAGCAGATCGAGCTCTTGTTCTCGCGCCGTCTCCGCCGTATTGAGCGCAGCGTGTTCGGCAACTAATGACTTCATTTGCCGGTAATGCTTTTGATATTGGTCGAGCTGCTCTTCCGCGCGCGCAACCGAGTCGAGTAAGCTCAATTGTTTGTCGGGCGAGAGCAACGATTGGTGATCATGCGGGCCATGAAGATCGACCAGTTCATCTCCGAGATTTTTTAAGATCGACAAAGTGGTCGGTGAGCCATTGATGAATTGGCGATTATTGCCGCTTATCGAAAGTGTGCGTTTGAGGATCAGATCACATTCGCAAGGCTCAACCCCGGCTTCGAGGAGCTGCGGAGTTAACCTTTGCAAATCATCGCCGGCAAAAATTGCTTCCACGCTGCACACTTCTGCTCCCGTGCGGATGAGCGACTTGTCCGCGCGCTCTCCGAGCAATAGTTGCAGCGCGCCGATGATGATCGATTTGCCCGCGCCCGTTTCGCCCGTGACGGCGATAAAACCCGGCGCCATCTGCCATTCGAGATCTTCCACCAAGGCAAGGTTTTTTATTCGGAGCAAAGTAAGGACTGCGGGCATGGAGAAGGTTGAGGGTTGATGGTTGAGGCTTGAGAGAGCAGAGTGCGCGGCCTGAAAGTTTCTCACTCTCACCGACCAACTCTCAACTCTCAATTTGGCCACCTGGGCCGATGATCGGCCAAAATTCTGATGCTCAAACTACAGTATCTACTGCTCGCAATCGCGGCGTCTTGGCTGAGCACTCTGGCGCCCGCCGCTGAGCAACCGCTCGCTGCCGCGACAATCGTTCTTTACAACAAGGCCAACCCCGATTCAGTCCAGCTCGCGAAATTCTACGCTAAGCAACGCGGGATCGCGCGTGATCATCTTATCGGTCTCACCTGTTCAATCGAAGAAGAAATCAGCCGCGAAGAGTACGACACGACCATTGCCAATCCGCTCCGTGAGATTTTCAAGACACGGCACTGGTGGACGCTGCACGAAGCGTCCGACCAGGAAGAGGCCGTGAGGGCAAGTTCAATCCATTTCGTCGCAGTCATCAAGGGGATCCCGCTGAAGATTCGCTCAACTCCCGATTACCCAGGGGATGTGCCGAGGCCAGGTCCGTTAGGAAATCGCAACGAAGCCTCGGTTGATTCCGAGCTGGCGGTGCTCGCCTTTCTGTCGCATCAGATTTCGGGGCCGACACCGAATCCGTACTTTCAAAATTTCCGCGCCATCGGCGACTTCGAAAATGCAACGATGCTGCTCGTTTGCCGGCTGGACGCGCCGGCCGCCGCGACGGTCCGCCGTATGATCGTCGATGCGATAGCGGCGGAGAAGAGCGGACTCTGGGGCCGCGCCTATGTCGATGCTGCTCACAATACATCCCGCGGAATGGAAGTTGGCGACCAGTGGCTTGCCCAAATTACCGGACAACTTCACAAAGTTGGGATTCCAGTCGTTTACGATGAGACGCCGGCGATTTTTCCCGAGGGCTATCCGATGACCGATTGTGCGCTCTACTACGGTTGGTATGCCGAGACGGTGGCAGGTCCGTTCACCCAATCGGGTTTTCGCTTTCTCCCTGGGGCGGTGGCGGTTCATATCCACTCCTTCAGCGCGAGCACGCTGCGTGATCCGAACGCGAACTGGGTAGCTCCGCTTGTTACCAAAGGCGCCGCCGCAAGCATGGGCAATGTCTACGAACCGTATTTGGAACTCACGGCGCACCTCGACATTTTCAATGATCGATTGCTGCACGGCTTCACCTTTGCCGAGAGCGCCTATATGTCGATCCGAGCGCTCTCCTGGATGTCGGTAATGGTGGGCGATCCGCTTTATCGACCTTACGCGTCGTGGCTGCAAATCGATGCGCCGCGTGATTCCGCGAAAAGCGGGACTGACTGGAAGATGTATCACGAATTCGCGGTGAAAAACGTTGCCCGTCCGGTTTCTGAGTTTCGCACCTTGGCCCGGCAAGTCGCCTCGCGCTCGCGAAACTGTCCGATGATCGAAGACCTCGGACTGATGGAGGCGCGCGATGGAAATCTTTCCGCGGCCACGAGCTACTTCCAGCAGGCACGAACCTGCTATGCAAAGCGTGACGATCTTCTACGCGTAGTGCTGGAAGAAGCGGATGCGTGGATCAAACAGAAGAAACCGAAGCGCGCGCTCGGGCTCGTGCGCAGCGTTTTGCGAGTTGTGCCCGATGCGCCCGCCGTGCCGCTGCTCAGAAAAATCGAGCAAGATTTAACCGCCCCACCGGCGGCTTCACCGGCCAAACCGTAGCTGCAGCCGCTCCGCGGGACGCGATGCGCCCGAATTGGCAGCCGCGCGTTACGCTTTGCGGACCGAAGCGTCGACGATTACCGGACAATTCCACGCTCGCTTTGCTCGATGAACTCGATGATCTGCATGATTTCTTCATTCTGAGGCAACTCCTTGCGCACCGCCTCGACGGCCTGGCGCGTATTGTGTTTCGAACGATAGATCAGACGAAATGCTTCCTTGATCCACTTCATGCTTTCCGGCGTAAAGCCTTTTCGCTCCAGGCCGACGAGATTAACGCCGCGAATTTCCGCCGGGTTGCCATCGGCGATCATGAACGGCGGAACGTCCTGCACAATCTTGGAACAACCGCCGGTAATGGCAAACCGCCCAATGCGACAAAACTGATGGACGGCGGCCAAACCGCCCATTACGGCGTTATTGTCCACTTGCACGTGGCCCGCAAGGGTTCCGTTGTTCGAGAAAACAACTTCGTCGCCGACCGTGCAATCGTGCCCGATATGGGTGTAAGCGAGAAAATGTCCGCGACTGCCGACGCGCGTTTTCCCTTTGCTGGTCGTGCTGCGGTTGATAGTGACGAATTCGCGAAACGTATTGTCATCGCCGATTTCGAGATAAGTCGGCTCGCCCGCGTATTTCAGATCCTGCGTTTGTTGGCCAATTGAGCAATACGCATAAAATTTGTTTCGCGCGCCGGCGCGCATCGGCCCGCAC
>JBAQJG010000537.1:0-2657 GCA_049300145.1 Chthoniobacterales bacterium
AGCCTGTATTGTGCGTTTGCCACGACGAACCAAGGCGTGGCTGAATTCGCCATCCGTGAAGCATCAGCGGCGGCGGCTGTTATCTTTGCGAGTTTCAACCTTCTTCGACTCTCGATTCGCGAAAAACAGAACAGCTGGAGCCAGATGTTCGGTCACTCGCGCTTTTGGCTACTTGTTACTTCGGCGATAGTTGTTCTTTGCCAGACAAAATTCTTTCTGCAAGGCGCGCGGATTCCAAATCGTGGTGCTGCCGGCATCTTATTACCGAGTCCAATCTACGGTCCGGCTTTTCGCATCTATTTGATATACTTTGTCGCAGCGATGGTCGCGCTTTTCTTTGCGACCGTTCGCGACATGCGGGCAACCACCGGTAGGGACCGCTCGGAACTCGCCTTCATTCTCATTGCAGGAATCTTAGCATTGGCGCTTTCCCTGCCGCTGACGCTCATTCTCGATCTTTTTATTGAACCTTCCAAGGTCCTTTGGTTTGCGCCATTCCGTGTTGTTGTTTTCAGCATCGTTGTCGCCTACGGCATTGCGACACGGAAGATCATGGATATTGGCGTTCTTTTTCGGCGCGCCATTTCTTACGGGCTTCTAACCGCGTACCTGCTTGCAATCTACGCTTTGGTTTGGTGGCTCGTAGTGACGGCACTGCGATCTTCAGTCGCCGATCCGCACGGGATCGCGCATGTAATAGCGGCGATCGTGGTCGCTTTTGCCATGGCGCCGGCCCGAGGCGTTTCACAACGTCTAGCCGAGCGGCTCTTCGTTAGCTCGCGCGGCTTGGATTTTCGAACAACGATGAATCAGGCGGTTGCCATCCTAAAATCGGTCACCACTTTGCGCGATCTGCTCACGCGATTCGGGAAGACAATTGCCCAGGCCATGGACACGGACCGGGTGATGCTTTTACTGCCGCAAAAGGATGCTTACGCACAACGCTATCCGGCGCCCACTCCTGCGAGCCGGATCGATCTGCCCAGGGATCACACGCTCCTGAGGTATCTGCAAAGCTCCGGGCAGCCCATCATCCTGGATGAATTGCATCGTATTCGGCCGACGCCGGAGTTGGACCAGGTCAGCAAACACATGCAGCACCTCAATCTGGCGGTGGTAATGGGGATTTTCACTCGCGAACAACTCGAGGGCGTAATGCTACTCGGGCCGCGCTTATCCGGGCGCATCTACGGGAGGGCGGAGCAGGAGGCACTCCAGGCTCTCTGCGGCCAGCTCGCCGTCGCCATTGAAAACGCGGAGCTGTTTACGGAAGTACAGAACGCAAAAATTTACAACGAAACACTCTTGGAAAATCTGACCACGGGCGTGATCGCTGCCGGGACGGACGAGCGGATCACAGTTTTCAATAACGAAGCGGTCCAGCTCACGGGGTTAAATTCCCAGGAGATTATCAATCATTCACTCGATAACCTGCCGCCAGCGCTCCGGAACGCATTACGGACGACATTGCAGACCGGTGAGAGCCAGGAAAATAATGAGATTGTCCTGCACGTAGGCGAGCAAGGCGTGGTTGTCCGCGCCAGCACGTCCATCTTTCGAGGGGAAGATCGACAAGTCCTGGGCGCATTGATAGTGCTGACCGACCTAACGCCACTCAAACGGCTGGAACTGCTCGTCCGCCGGAGCGATCGTCTGGCCAGCCTCGGCACACTCTCTGCCGGGATGGCGCACGAGATCAAGAATCCGCTCGTCTCGATCAAGACTTTCGCGCAACTGCTGCCGCAGCGGTATCAGGATTCCGACTTTCGCGAAGCGTTTTCCAAGCTGATCGGCCACGAAATCGAGCGAATTGACTCGCTGGTCAATCAGTTACTCCGCTTCGCGCGGCCGGCAAAGCCGGACCTCAAGCTAACGCATGTGCATGAGGTTTTGGAGAAATCGCTCCAGCTCGTCGGGCACCGATTGTACGACCAAGACATCAAATTAGCTCGTTTTTTGGAGGCGAATGTGGATACAATCGGCGCCGATGCAGATCAACTCGAACAAGTCTTCCTCAATTTCTTCATCAATGCGATGGAGGCAATGAAGCATGGCGGCGAACTCACCGTGAGCACACAAACCCACACCGGCGAAGAATGGGTGGCCCCGAGTGCCCACGGCAACGGCGAAGCGCGTGAAGTTCTCCGCATCACCATTCGCGATACCGGTGAGGGAATCGAATCCGAACACATTCAGCATTTGTTCGATCCATTCTTTACCACAAAAGATTACGGCACTGGGTTGGGATTGTCGGTCGTCCATGCAATTATTCAGGAGCACGGCGGCCAAATCGAAGTGGAGAGCGAACTCAACAAGGGCACGGCGTTCCACATCTTGCTCCCACTGGCCCAGTTTGCCAGCAAGGTGGCGGCAGCATGATTCCTCCGCCGATTTGCATCTTATATACGCAGGACTCCGATCTCGTTCGACGCGTAAAAGCGTTCCTCCGCACCATGGCGCAGGTGCGGCACGTGGCCGAGGCGGACCGGCTCGATGCCGTCCTGCAACAAACCGGACCGGCGGTACTTATCATGGACCTGCGCACCAAGGATTCCCGCGACCTCATCGATCAAGTGCAAAAAGAATGGCCGGAAATTTTGATCATTGCTCTCGGCATTGTGAAGTCGGATCCGCTGCGAGAGGCGGAGCAATTTGGG
>JBAQJG010000538.1:0-1965 GCA_049300145.1 Chthoniobacterales bacterium
CCCGGCGAGATAGCCGTTGATTTCCGGCACGACGTAGCGGGCCACCATGTCCCAGCTGCGCATCGTGTTTTCCGGGTTGGCCCAGTCGTGCACGAAACCGACGAGCGTGCCGAAGCCGCCGCTGATCTCGAGCACGGATTTGATCCGCGCGACCAGATCGTCCGGGGTGCCAATAGTCGCCGAGGCCCCGTCAGAGAACGCGGCCTTGTCGACCGCCTCGTCGGGATCTTTGAATGGCTTCGCATCGGGCCGCTGCAATGTCCCGACGACGTACTGGTTGTGATGGCGCATGAGGCCCTCGCGGGCCTCGGCACGCGCCTTCTCACGAGTCTCGGCGATGTGCCAGCTCAACAGGACGCGCCAGTTCTTGCGATCGACCGTCTTGCCGTGCTTGGCGGCAGCCGCCTCGGCGAAGCCCCATTGCGTCGGCAGAGCGTTGAGGCCTTCGCTCGACATCGACCCGATCGAGATGATGCCGATCCCATGCTTTCCCGCCAATGTCATGCCGGATGGGCTGATCTGCGAGGCGACGGCGAAGGGCATGTCCTCCTGCAATGGCAAGAGCTGCAATGCCGCGTCCTGCAACGTGAACCAGTCGCTCTTCGCGGTCACCCGCTCGCCGTTGAACAGCCGCCGGATTATGCCGATCGCCTCGTCCTGGCGGTCGCGCTGCACCATCGGGTCGATCCCGAGCGTGTGGGCGTCCGATGCGAGCGCGCCGGGGCCTGACCCGAAGATCGCCCGCCCGCCGGTCATCCAGTCGAGCTGCACCATGCGCTGCGCGACATTGAACGGATGGTGGTAGGGCAATGAGATGACGCCGGTGGCGAGCTTGATGCGCTTTGACCGCTCACCCGCCGCGGCGAGGAACATCTCGGGCGAGCCGATCATTTCCCAGCCGCTCGAATGGTGCTCGCCGCACCAGAACTCGTCGTAGCCGAGCCGGTCGAGCTGCTCCACCAAGTCTAGATCGCGGCGGAACTGCAACATTGGATGCTCGCCAACCGGATGGTGCGGGGCGAGGAAGGCGCCGAAATTCAAACGTGGCATGACGGGTCTCCTGGATTTCTCAGGCACAGAACGGGTGACGTGCGCTTGGCGGAATCTCGCACATGGCGCAACCCAGGGGAAGGTGAGAGACTGGGCGCAGAGCTTTTGTGGGCGCCGAACAGCGAACGAGGTGATCCGATGACAGAGATGAAACCCGGCCGCGCGCATCTTATTGCCGGCGGTTTCCCACCGGGTTCGTATGCCGGGCACGACCACGACTATGCCCGCCTGCGGCTGCTGGGGCTGCTGGCCGAACGGGAGGTTCCGGCCTCGGTCGCCAACGACTTCGCGGATGTCGAGAAGTGGCTGCCGGTCAGCCGGTTGCTGATCACCTATGTCGCCGGCCCCTATCCCGACGCCGCGCAGACCCGCGCCATCGAGCGCTGGCTGGAAGCGGGCGGCCATTGGCTGGCCTTGCATGGGACGAGCGGCGGCCGCGCCGAGCGGGTGGAGGGCGTCCGCCAGCGCCGCACCGTCAAGATCGAGCACCATTCCCTACTCGGGAGCTATTTCCTGACCCATCCCCCGATCTGCGAATTTCGCGTCGAGGTGAGCACCGCTGATTCCCCCCTCACGCGAGGGCTCGGCAAATCCTTCGTCGTCGAGGACGAGCCGTACTTCATCGAGCTGCAGGATCCGGGCTCGACGCAGATCCTGCTGACCGCGGATTACGGCCCGAGCGCCACCTCGCCCGCCATCGGCACCCTCTACCCGTCGGACACCTCGCTGCAACCCGACGGCAGGACCCGCGTGCTTGGTTATACCCGAGCGGTCGGCAATGGCGGCGTGACCTACTTTGCGCTCGGTCATTGCCACAACCCCGCGATCCGCGCCGCCCGGGCCCCCGACCCGATGGACAAGACGCCGCCCATCTTTCACGGCTCGTGGGAAACCGACGCGTTCATTGGGTTGTTG
>JBAQJG010000539.1:0-3459 GCA_049300145.1 Chthoniobacterales bacterium
ATAATAAGCAAGCGGAGCGCCGAAGTCGGCGGCCAGCGGCCGCGGGGCGCCCGCAACCCGGGATGTGTCCCGGCAATGCAAATTGAGCACCTTTTGAGATCGTAGGTGTTTCGCCGCGAGCAAGCTCCGTCGGTTCATTTGCCACAAATGCATAGGTGATCCCCAGCACTGGTAATGAACAGCAGACGGCTTTGATTTGTATATTGTACTTTGATGTAACAGCCACCGGCCGGCTCATTCCTTGTCAGCGTGACTGCTTGACCACGCATGTGTCTTCCTGGTATTTACTGTATCTACGATAATTACAGGACCCCGATTCGCCTCCTCATCCGCCGCAATCGTAGCCTTCGCGCAACGGAGCTCTGCGAAACACTCAACGAGCGTTGATCCGGAACAACGATCTGACCAGCAATCACAAAACAATGAGCGAAGAACGCCTCTTCGCTTTGTCTTCCCAGGAACTGGATCGTTTAAAAGCGGTAGACGAGCCGGCCGCGGATTGAACAAACCGCCATGGGTATTCGCGGCTCTCGCTGCGGCTTGTATTTGGTCCTCCCGTCCCTGCGAAGGTCAAATTGAAGTGCGTGCGTACATTGCTAACGCTGGCTCAAACGACGTTTCCGTGATCAGCACCGCAACCAATATGGTTGTCGGTTCGCCCGTTGGGGTGGGAAGCCAACCTGTCGCCGTTGCGGTCACGCCGGACGGCAAGTACGGTTACGTTACTAATAACGGCAGCAACACGATCTCGGTAATTGATGCTGCAACTAACACGGTAGTTGGCTCCATTACCTTGGGAAATCAACCTGCAGGTGTTGCGATCACGCCGGACGGCAAATTTGCCTATGTGACTAACACGGACGTTACAAAGATTGGAAGTCTCGGCACGACAGTCTCGGTGATTAGCACGGCCACGAACACTGTGGTCGGCTCCATTACGGTGGGAACCGCGCCACTTGGTGTTGCGATCAGTTCGGACGGAAAATACGCGTATGTCGCGAACACCCACGACGGTACAATTTCGGTAATCAACACGGCCACGAACACGATTTTCGGTCAACCCATTCCGGTGGGAAATAGTCCGGTTGGAGTTGCCGTCACGCCGAACGGTAAGTACGTCTTTGTAACTAACAATCGCGACAACAGCGTCTCTGTGATCAACACGACCACGCGTTCAATGGTTGTCCCACCGATCGCGGTGGGAAATGACCCTGCCGGTGTTGTGATCACTCCGAACGAGAGATTTGCCTATGTTGCGAACAACGGGAGCGGGAACGTCAAGAGCAACACGGTTTCGGTGATTGACACTGCGACGGATAAGGTCATCGGCTCGATTACAGTGGGAAATAAGCCTTTAGGCATCGACGTTACTCCAGATGGTAAGTATGTTTACGTTACCAACAGCAACGACGGCACGGTCTCGGTGATCAATACGGCGACAAACACCGTGCTAGGCGCGCCAATTGCCGTGGGAAGCATGCCAATTTCTTTCGGGTTCTTCGTTGGACCGAACATCATTGTGCCACGGGGCGGCCCGTTGCTAGTCGCCAATGACGCGGCGCTAAATCCTTTGGGCTTCGGGCAATTCGTGGATTTCAACGGAGGAACCCTGAAGGCGACCGGAAACTTAGTCACCGCACGTCTGATTTCCCTCCTGGCTAACGGCGGGATCATTGATACCAACGGCTTCAATGCAATTTTCTCTGGGAGCGTCATCAATTCAGGTTCGCTGACCAAGATTGGTGCCGGCAAACTGACTTTGTCTGGCGTTAACACCTATACCGGAGGCACGATTATAGATGGTGGAACGCTAGTTGTCGACGGACCACAAGCGCTTGGGTTTGGTGATGTGATCTTGAACAATGGCGTTCTGACGGCGGACCCGCAGACAATCAAGGTGAACGGCAATTACACCCAACATGCGGGCGGAACCCTCCTACTCGCTATCGGCGGAACCGGCGCCGGCCAATATGATTCTCTGAATGTAAGCGGTCACGCAACCCTGGGAGGCACATTACAATTGGTTTCGACCAACGGGTTCATGCCGAAGCCAGGCGACCAACTGAGCGTAGTCACGGCTGTGGGAGGAATTTCCAGTGAGTTTGCTGACGTCGTGAATGGGTTCAGCGCATTTCGGACCGAACTTCTCTACGGAAGCAATTCGGTCATCCTTGATTTCTTGAACGCACTGTTCACTCCTTTTGCGAAAACTCCTAACCAGGTCGCGGTAGCAAATGCTCTGGACCGCGTGTCCACTGACCCGCGAGAGTCCAGGTTGCTGAGTTTTCTATACCAGGAACCTGCGATCAATCTGCCGGCTGACTTTGATAAAATTGCGCCGGATGAATTGAGCTCGCTTTACGAAATCAGTTTCTCATTTGCCAATGTGCAGGAAGCCAATATCGAGAATCGGCTTGGTGACATTCGTTCGGGCTCCAGCGGCTTCAATTCTTCGCTTAGCCTCGCTCGTACACCGGTACCGATGGTCGACGGAAAGAGTGGTAAGACAATAGAGAAGAACCCGGTCTTAACTCCGGCGGCAGAGAATCGCTGGGGTGTATTCGTGACCGGGAGCGGCGACTTTGTGAATGTGCAGGGTGACGGCAACAGTCCCGGCTACAATTTCACCACCGCCGGAGTGACCATCGGGATCGATTACCGGTTGACCGACCACTTTGCACTCGGTCTAGCTGGTGGATACGCTTACACTGATAACAACTTAGTTGATAGCGGTCGGGCGACGGTCAACAGCGGACGTGGCGGAGTCTATGCTACCTATTTCACCGACGGCCTCTACCTCAATGCTTACGCCGGCGGTGGCTACAACAACTACGATATTCGGCGCGCGGGCTTGCAGGGCTTCGCGACCGGAAGCACCGACGGAGCTGAGTTCAATGGCTTCTTTGGAGCCGGTTACGATTTTCATCTGGGTAGCCACATTACCCTCGGCCCGATCGCTTCGCTGCAGTACACGGCCGTGCATCTATCCGGTTACCAGGAAAGCGGCTCGCTGGCGCCGCTGGATATTCACAGCGACACCCAGGAATCGCTACGCAGCAATCTGGGACTACGCCATCTTTCATTTTGGCAGGTAGGTCCCGACCTGCTGATCCCCGAATTACGGGCTAGTTGGCAACACGAGTTTAAGTACAGTGCACTACCGATTACTGCGCAGTTTGCGAGCGGTGCGGACGGCGTTTTCACCGTACACGGCCCTGGGATCGGCCATGACAGCGCCTTGATCCATTCCGCACTCGAAGTTCGCTGGAACGATCGATGGAGCAGCTTTGTCGGTTACGATGGGAACGTCGGGCGTGGCGCCTATGACTCCAACGCAGTGAGCGGTGGACTGACTTATCGGTTCTGATAAACTGTTTCGCTCTCGGCGTTCCGCTTCGCCTGGGCGTCCAGAAATGTCCGGAGCCTCGCTAGTGATTTGCCCATCGGATGGTGTTTAGC
>JBAQJG010000540.1:0-8274 GCA_049300145.1 Chthoniobacterales bacterium
GCGCGGGGCGACGCGTTGGCCAGTAGTCGCCCCGCTTTGAGAAAACCGACCCCCGTGCAGCGTTCCGCTTCATCCATATAATGGGTCGTCACGAAGATCGTCTTCCCTTCGTTGCTTAGATCATAAAGCACGTTCCAGATTTGCTGGCGATGGACCGGATCCAAGCCCGAAGTCGGCTCGTCCAGAAAAAGCAGCGGCGGGTCGTGCACGAGCGCGCAACCGAGCGCGAGCAACTGCCGCATTCCGCCGGACAAACTTCCCGCCGCGGCGTCACGTTTCGTTTCCAGGTCGGCCAGGGAGAGCAAACGCCTAATTCGCTTCTCCAATTCCGCGACTGGGACGCGGCAGGCGCCGCCGAAAAAGCGCAGATTTTCTTCGACAGTCAAATCCGGATAAAGACTGAAACGCTGCGCAAGGTAGCCGAATTTTGTCCGGACAAGATGTCGATCTTTCCAGACGTGGATGCCGGCGACCGTGGCACTTCCACCTGTGGGGTGAGTTAAGCCACACAACATCCGGATCGTGGTCGTTTTGCCCGCGCCGTTCGCGCCAAGAAAACCGAAGATCGTGCCCGGTTCAATTGTCAGTGAAACATTTTGCACGGCATGAACGTCGCCAAAGCTCTTGCTTAGCTGATTAAGCACGATCACGGGTTCGTTCATTTTCGAAACTTTATTGCGATGATCCCAAAAGTTTGCAACCATCGGTCATTGCTCATTAGCTAACCTCTATCATGAAATTCGAAGGTTTGTCCTCGTCGCGACGCGTCACTGCCAGCACATCCGTCTTGCTGTTGCTCTTACTCTTGCTCACCAAATCGACAATCGCATACGCGGACGCCGTTTCCGAACTCGCGACATTTTCTATCTTCGATAAGGTTGATCTCGCGCAGCTCGCAAAAAGCGACGTGAGGACCGCCCACGGCCCGCCGATGGGCAGTCCGCGATTTCTTTCCACGCAAAGTTGTTTTGTTACCAGCGGGTTGCCCCCGCGACAAATCGACGCGCTACGAGAATGGAACCCGACGAAGCATCGCGAGCTGAAAGTTTTTCTGCACTCCGACCTGCCCGCCGCGCCGATTGCCGCGGATTTCTCGAAATTGCAGAACGCGCCGGACAACAGCTCGGTTCGCTCGCTCGTCAGCGCCACGCAAAATCTAAGTCGGGAATTGCAAATCAGTAAGGACGAGGCAAAGAAACTTTCTTCCGCCAGCAGTGGCGGCGGCAGCGGTGCGATGCCTGCCGCGATTGTAAAGTTCTGGAGCGATATCCTGGCGGCGCGCGCTCATAGCTTCGCCTCCGGCGGAACATCAGCGCAGCCGCCCTACGATCACGGCGGCCAAACTATTCGCGCAGGCGATGACGTGAATGGTCTGCTCAAACAACAGGACAAGATTCGGCGTCAATTCTCTGGCTTTCTCGGCAACACTAGTATCGGGCGCGGCGCTGGCTCAATCTCACCGGAGCTTTATTGGGAACTTCTCGACGTGGATGACCAAGGCGTGGTCACTCTTGGCGCATCCTACTATCGCCCTGGCCCCGAGGGAACTTATCAAGCCGCCGACGTGCTCTACTACGCGAGCGGCGGTTATTATGTCGCGCTCACATTGTACCAGCTGTGGCCGGTCAATGTAGAGGGAAAGGCTTCTACGCTCGTTTGGCGCGGGGATATGATCTCGGCCGCCTCGCTGGCTTCATTGCATGGCGTGGAAAAGCTCGCCTCCGAATCGGCCATGATGAAAGATATCTCCAAAGCGGTAACGTTGTTTCGACGTGATACCTCGGGCGCTCGTTGAGCAATGAAAAATTTCTTGTATCGACGCCTGGCTGCCATTTACAGCTTGCTTGCACTTTTGCTTGTCGCGGTTCCATCCAGCGCCGACGAGAAGAGCGCCCGGCAGATCAGCGCCGAGAATAATTCCGCGACTTCGACATTTTCGTTCTCCGGCGAATTTGTTGTCGACGAAACGTATGTGGGTGATGGGGACGTCCAACGCGGCCAGCACGTGCTCCGCGACTTCGATGAGAGCGACACTCTTCTCCGTTTTGTTCTCACGCCGAGAATTAAGCTTGGCGTATTGCGGCTTGGCGTCGAGTGGGAAAGATTTTCTTTCGGTTTCTCGGATCGCGCTCCTCTTCCAGACACGTTGCAGGCACTAAGTCTGGTCGTTGGCTTGGACACACAACTTTCCGATTCGATCCTGCTGCGATTCCAAGCGCAACCGGGTTTTTATGGGACAGACAATTTTGAATCAGAGGACGTTAATGTCCCATTCGTCATCGGTGGCACATATATCTACAGTCCTAATCTGCAGTTTGTCCTGGGCGTCGGAATTGATGTTGAACGAAAGGTTCCGGTTTTACCCGGTGGCGGTGTCCGCTGGAAAATCGCGCGACAATGGGTGGTGGACGCCGTCCTGCCTACACCACGCCTTGAATTTCAGCTAAACAAAGATCTTACGTTGTACGCCGGCGGTACCCTTAAGGAGACAAATTTCCGTGTCGGCGATCGCTTCGGGAGTACGCGCGGGATTCCACGATTGAACCAAGCGGTGCTTACCTACAGCGAGGTAAGAACTGGCGCAGGTGCTGATTGGAAAGTTTCATCCGTAATGACATTGAGCGCTGAGGCTGGGTATCAACCGTATCGCGATTTCGACTTTTACCGCGCAGACGTGCGCTACCATCAAGACGGCGGCGCACCTTACGGCACGATTTCGGTACACGGCGAGTTTTAGCGTACCGTAGGCATCCTGCCTGTGAGCGAGCGAACCTCCTGTCCGCGAGCATTCGGTAAAGGAAGCTGGCGGTTTCCCCCGGGAACGACAGCGTCGTGCCCTACGGTTTCAATACAAATCGCTCCGGCGATGAGCGAATACCGCCATTCGATTCCGGACAGAAGCGACCACTTCCTCCGATAGTTCAGCTTGGATAAGCTCTTCGCGATCGGCCGAAGCAGAGGCGATTATCACACCATAGGGATCGATAATCGCTGATGTGCCACAAAAGGTGACTCCGTCATCGGTCCCCACCCGATTCGCCAGGATGAGGTAGCTCTGGTTTTCAATCGCACGCGCCAAGGCCAGAATTCGCAGATGCTCAACTCGAGGAAACGGCCAGGCCGACGAATTGATCAACACATTTGTGCCGTGGTTGACGGCAAGCGTGCGATAGAATTCAGGGAAGCGAAGATCATAACAGATGCCCAAGCCGAGATTGAACTTGTCGATCTTGTAACTGGCAAACCCGTCGCCCGCAGTGAAGTACGGCCGCTCGTCGAGTGGCGCAGCGGTCACCAAATGTGTCTTCCGGTACTTCGCGGCGATTCCGCCCTCTGCGTTGATAAGAACCTGTGAATTGAAAATTGACGCACCGTCCCGGTCCGAGACGCCGGCGATGATCGCGATCGAAAGTTCTTTCGCTGTTTCTTGTAACTTCGGTACGGCGCCTTCGTTCCAGGACGTCGCGTGCTCCTGAATCGCCGGCATCGAATAGCCGGTGTCCACCATCTCCGGAAAGACGATCAGCTCGGTGCCAGACTTTTTCGCTTGCGCGGAAAAATCACGAATTTTGCGGATGTTTGCCTTGAGATCACCGGGTGTGCACGAAATCTGGGCCGCAGCAATTTTCATGAGATTATTTGTAGGGCGTTTCTGTGAAACGCCAAATCGGAACGGCGTCCGACACAGACGCCCTACAATTCTCAGCGCAGATTTTTGTCGAGTGCGCCGATTTTGCGCGTCTCCGGCCAGCCGAAGGCTACCGCCAGCACGACCAGAATTGTGCCGATCCCTCCACCCACCACTGAAATGACTGGACCAAAAAGCGCCGCGGTCAGCCCGGATTCGAGCGCGCCGAATTCATTGGAAGTGCCAATGAAAATGTTGTTTACGGCCGAGACGCGCCCGCGCATTTCATCCGGCGTGACCAACTGGACGATCGAGCCACGAATGATCACGCTAACGCTGTCGAATGCCCCGACAATGAACAGCATCACCAACGACAGCCAGAGAATTTTAGAGAGTCCAAAAATAATTGTCGCAATTCCGAACCCGGTGACACACCAAAGCAATGTTTTGCCCGCATGCTTCATCGGCGGCAAATAGGCGACCAAGAGCGCCATGACAAAGGCGCCGACCGCCGGCGATGCGCGCATCCAGCCCAGGCCAACCGGTCCGCAGTGGAGAATTTGGTCGGCGAAAACAGGGAGCAACGCGGTCGCGCCGCCGAGCAGGACGGCGAACAAATCGAGTGTGATGGTCGCGAGAATCACTCGCCTGCTGAACACAAATCGCATTCCGGCGACGAGGCTACGCCAGGCGTTTTTCTCAGCGCGATTCCCACTGCGTGTGCCGCGGTGAATCGGCAGGACGAGCAGGAAAAACAAAAACGCGCAGAGAGCGTCGAGCGCGTAAACGAAAGGGAATCCCGCGTGCGCGACGAGCAAACCGCTAACACCAGGACCTACCACCGATCCGATTTGGAAAATGCTGTTGTTCCAAGTAACAGCGTTTGCGAACGCGTCGCGTGAGACAAGCGTTGGGAAGAACGAACTCCTTGCCGCCCAAGCGAAGGTGCGAGCTGCGCCGTAGATGAAAAGCAGTGCGTAAATGATCGGAATCGACGCATCGTCAAAATGAAACGTGGGTCGATGGCGTTCGAAGACCGCGGCGATCGCGCTCAAGATTCCGTTCCCGTGCCGCAAGATCGGGAATTGCGGGATGGCGAGGTGCTGCCAGGAGACCAGCGCCAGCGCGAGCGAAATCAGCACACTGAAAATTTGCGAAACGAGAATGATCCGTTTGCGGCTGAATCGATCCGCTAAGTGTCCGGCGGGCAATGAAAGTGTCACCACTGGAATTGCGATGACCAGACCGACAAGACCGAGCGCCGTCGCGGAATGTGTGCGCCGATAAAGTTCCCACTCAACCGCGACCGCCAGCATTTGCCGGCCCATGATCGAGAGCAAATTGCCGATGGTAAACAGGCTGAACCCGCCGAAGCGAAACGCAGCGTAAGGATCGTGCGACCGCGGCTCCATCGTGACCGCCGGAGCGATAGCCGGTCGTGGCCCGCGCGGCGATTCATATCCGGGCGGTGGCGGATCAGTTGGTTGCGGCATGCAAATGGCGGCGCAAGCTTCCTAGCTTGCGATTCAAGGTAAAAGCAAGCTGGAAGCTTGCTCTACACTAAAGCACGAACACGCCCGCGAGATTGTAATCAGCACGTCGCCTCGCAACCACTTCGCAAACGTTCCCCATGAGGTAAGGCCGGGACTTACGTCCTAAATCGACGGCGAAGATATTCGGTGATATATGGAAGTGCGCTTCCAAATTCTTTTCGTTAGATCGCACACTCAAGGAGGTTGATATGTCTCTGAACGGAAAACACGCGCTGATCACCGGAAGCTCTCGCGGCATTGGTCGAGGAATCGCCCTGAAACTGGCGGCCAGCGGCGTCAAGGTAGCCATCCATTACTACCAAAACGCGGCTGCGGCGAACGACACACTTGGGCAGGTCCGCAAGCGCGGTTCCGATGGTCTGGTGATACAGGCCGATGTGACGCGTCCGGAACAGATCAGCGCCATGTTCCGCAAGGTCCAGGCAGAATTCGGTAAGCTCGACATCTTCGTCAGCAACGCACGACCGGAGGCAGCCGCGTTTTTCTACCCGCCGATGGATATCACGCTCGAACAGTGGGAGGCGGCGTTCGATTCCCAGGCGAAAGCGTTCCTCGTCGGAGTTCGCGCGGCGGTTTCTCTTATGGGCAAAGGAGGAAGAATCCTCGCTATCACCTACGCCCAGGGGAGCCGGACCGGCGGGCTACAACCCTGGGTCGGCATGGGTTCAGCCAAGGCTGCGCTAGAGTCTCTCGTTCGTTACTTCGCGGTGGCACTCGCCCCACGCGGCATCACGGTGAATGCGATCAGCCCTGGATGGACCGAGGACAGCGTATTGAACACGCTGCCGCAGCAAGCGCAGGATCTGATTAGGAACTGGCACGCCCGCGGTTGGACGCCAATGCGCCGCTTGGGCACACCAGAAGACGTCGGCAACGTCGTGGCACTTTTTTGTTCGGAACAGGCCGCCTGGATCACGGGACAGGTGATTTACGCCGACGGCGGTGCGTCACTGATGAATCCAGAAGTCCCGCCGGAAATCCAGCTAGGCTAACTGCGCTGGTGCAGAATCCCTTGCGGGTAGTGTGCCGCCTGGGCGCTCTTCATATTATGTAGCGTCTCCAAAGACGGGAACGGCAGCGTCTCAGACGTCGCGCTTGCAGATATGGCGGCGATCAAAAATAGGGCGATTGATGGATTATTTGCTCAACCGTTACAAACCGGTAGCCTCTTTCCTTCAATTGGCCAATAATTTGAGGAAGAGCCTGAATGACGTTTTGCCGTGGATATCCAATTTGAACATCCCGCCCGTCGTGAAGCAGAATGATGTGCTGATGCTTTTTCCCCTTCAAAGTTTTTCTGATAATTTGTTCAACAATAGTTTCAGAAGAAGTACCCTGGTCGTAATCCGTCGTACCAACGTCCCAGAGCACCACGAAGTATCCCATGTCTTTCAATTGCTGATCCATGCTAGGTGTGTGGCTGTTATATGGCGGTCGGTAATAGCGAGGATGAAGACCAGTAGCGCTCACGATCAAATTCTCCGCATGCCTGACGTCAGCCTGAAAGTCTACGGTTGGCATTTTGGATAGGAGTCCCGAATGCGAATAACTGTGATTTCCGATTACGTGTCCCTCATTTACGATCCGTTTCGTGATCGCTGGATATTTTTCCACGTTTATACCAACCAAAAAGAAGGTCGCATAAACTCGTTCCTTCTTCAATATATCGAGGATCTGATTTGTTGCCTCCCCGTAAGGGCTATCATCAAAGGTCAGGGCGGCAAGTTTTGGCGAAACAGCGTGATGATGAAACCAAAAACAACCTGTGGAAACAAGAACTAGCAAACAAACCAAACTGTTTTCAAATCGCTTTGTTTTCACCAGTTGCTTATAGATTCACGGTCAGAGAAGCGCCGCAGATTGGCAGGAACTAAAGCCAAGCCAAGAAAGAGGTGTTTATCCATCGCCATGGGATAGCTGCCTAGAAATTCACGAGGATAGAGCAAGAAAAGCGCAAGCACGAAGAAAATGGGATCTGGCTGGGGGCGGAATCGAACCGTCGATACGTGGAGTTTTCAGTCCTTGTTTCCCACGAGGCAAACACCCTTAAAAGTCGCAACTTTATCAAGCTTCATCAAAGCAATTTCCATCAACCATCGGATCGCCCAAAGCTGCGCAAACAGCGCTGCAATGAACTGGACAGCCGAGTAGCGCGGAACCTCCATCGTGTGAACGACAGAGATGCCGAAGACGTTTCCGAAATTGGCGGAATACAAAAGAATAACGAAAAACGCTGGCCACTTTGACTCCTCTGATTTGCTTCGTTTGAGTAAGAAGCAAACTGCAAGCGGAACGCTCAGCAACAAAATTGCCAGATAAGTTCGCGCACAGTAGATGTTCCATATCCGAATTCGCTTATCTTGGGGAATGTTGATGTTAGTGAAACGAAGCTTTTGGGTGCGCTCCAGGAAGTCTGAAGCCGCCGGCACCATACCAAGGAGACGCAATGATTGAGGATGAGAAAGCCACGAGAAGCTGCCAGCATACGCCCACGAAGCCAGGGGTAATCTCTTGTAGATGCTGAAAGCCGGACAATTCGTTGAGTAGAAAACCCCAAGTTGGTGACCGACCTTTCCAACAAACGCAAGTGGGCCGCTAGCCATGCTATGCCAGTACCAATAGTTCAAAAATCCCAAGAACCGCTCATCGCCGAGTTGATGCCGCCAGCGATTGAAAAGCGGACCACCGCCACCAGCCGTTAGGTAGTCCGGATCAAATCCCAGAAGGGGAAACTTTTGGGGAGAAAGATTATGCGCGCGTTGAATTTCCTCCTCAAGATCATTGCAGGCGGCTCGCAGCCAATCACGGGAGGAAATATTTGTCTCGCCATTTTTTACGTCGGCGGCCATCTGCGCATGAATAATCTTCGCGTGGATCGCAAAGAGGGTCTCGGGGAGAAACATTTTAACGGCTTGATCGTTCCGTCTCAGATGATGCTCAGTCATCGTCAGTGCCGTGATCGCGGCCACGGATACGCCAAAAAATACGACCTTCCCGGTAAGATTGCCTTCAGCATTGAGTATTAACCAAATTACGGGCGCGACGACAAAGAGCGCCGCGAGCGTGAAACTAGGCTTCAACGAAGCAAGAAGG
>JBAQJG010000541.1:0-6977 GCA_049300145.1 Chthoniobacterales bacterium
ACAAAGGACGAAAAAGCGGCCGTGATTCTGGAAGCCTACCTTCACGCGCCGGAGAAAATGCGTGACGTAGCCCCCAACGTCTATACGCGGTTCAAGAAATTCATCGCTGACAATCCAGAATTGCACGACATCAATCGAATTCGGCCAGGCCTGGCGCTCGGAAGCGGGGAACAACAACTTCACGTAGGCGGGCTGATACAGCTGGGCCGATGGCTATCGCCCGAACCAGCGGCGCGCGTCGTCGAGACAATCGTTTCGCCGGGAATCCAGTCGCGCGCCTGGTATCGCGGGCTGCGCGCGATCAACGGATTGCTAACTTCGGTGCGCTTAGCCGGATTCTTTCACGGTGGAATGGTTACGAACGACTCGCAGTACGCCGCGATTGGCCTTGCGATCAACGATGTTCTTTCCGGTCACCCGGTGCGCGGAATGAAAGAGGTTCTGAAATCGCCGCTCATGTTGCCGCGGGCTTACCGGCTTGGGCAGCGGGTGATGCGCGCAATCGATTTTCCCGAGAATGCAGATGAGCAGACCAAAGTGCTGGCACAAACCGCGCTCGAGGCCAATCTGCGATCACACATCGGAGCGTACGACATCACCATGTCGCGGATGTGGAAGCGCGCGCTGAACGAAGCACTCTCTTCGCCGAGCCTTGGAGCTGCCTGGGAAACGTTTTGGCGAGCACCGTTCGCGATCGTGTCCAAAGGCATGGCGCCGGTGATGGAACACCTCGTGCCGCAGCTCAAATACGGCATGCACGGAATGCAGGCGACCCGGATACTTGCCGATCATCCAGAGGCCGATCCGATGACGTTGCGTGATATGTTCGCCAAATCGGCCGATTCCGTTGAGGACCGCATCGGCCAGGTCACTTACGACAATTTGTTCCTCAATCGAGCAATCAAAGACACAGCGCAGCTTGGCCTAACCGCTTTCGGATGGCATCTCACGAAGTACCGCGGCGTGTTTGGAGGAGCGGCTGACTGGACGCGCGCAGCGAAGGCCGTGGCGACCGGAAAAGCGCCAGAGATTACTTACCGAATGACTTACCTGCCGGCGATGGTGATCGGTCATGCGCTCATCGGCGGTACGATTCATTACCTGATGACGGGCAAAAGACCGGATAAAATGCTCGACTACCTCTTTCCGGAGGCTGGCGTGCTCGACGAACTCGGCCGGCCGGTGCGGTTGGCTATCGCTGATTTTGTCAAAGACCTCGCTTACGAGTGGACCGAGCTACGGCAGCATGGTTTGCCGGGCCTTGTCGGCGCGCAGGTGTCGCGGCTAGCTCCGATTTGGAACATGGCCGCCGAGATGTATCGCAACGCAGATTTTTACAACGTGGAAATTTTCAGCCGACGCCAGCCGGGCGAACCGGAGATGGATCATTTGCTCAAGACCATAGGCGAAGGAGTAAAATACATCGGGCAATCGATGACTCCCTTCAGCACGCGCGCGGGCGCAAAACTGCAACAAGCCAAGATGCCACTGTGGGAGAGTTATTTGCTGCCGTTCTTCGGCATCGTCCCAGCGCGGCAGATGATTCAGATGACGCCGGCGCAGGTTTTAGCGCAGGATTTGTTCGTTGCGAAACTTCCGCGAGGCGCGATGACTCGCGATAAATGGAATGCAGCTCAAGATGTAAAGAAGGTTGTTGCCGACTTTCGCACCCACGATCCGGAGCTCGCGAAGGACCTGAGCGAAGCCGTCGGAAAACATGAGATCGATCCAGCTAAAATGACCACTGTGATCATGAAGTCGCGCCTCTCGCCGCTGCAATTTCAGCTCCGTTCGATGAGCGCTCAGGATGCAATGAAAGTGTGGGATATAGCAAATCCCCAAGAGCGCGAGCAGTTGCGCGCAATCATGCTAATGAAGATCTTCCGATCGAAGACTCTCACCCCGGAGGATCGCAGTAGATACCTGCGCGTCGTTACTCAGCCTGGAGCTACCCGACAACCAGCGGCGATGCCGAATGGAAGCAACCCGGCCGCCGCCGAAACAAAAGCAAAGAAAAAGAAGCGGTTTTCGATGCATTCGGCATTCGATAAATGATGAACTGGTGGGAAAACGATCCTGTAGTGTCGGGGGCGGAGAGCCAACCTAAAACTTGCGTGGTAGAGATCGAAGTACTTTCGCAGATGTTAAGATTGCATTTATCGGGTGCGGTGATGCTCGAATCATGGATGGAAGTTATGCGCCTGTGGTTAGAAAAAAGCGATTTTCATCTTATGGAGCTTTGGGGGAGCGAATTTATCGCTCTAAAACAGAAGAGAGCGGACATCTTAAAATTGCCAGTGAAGACCAAACTCATAGAGATCGAAAGCGCTTTCCTCGACCAATTAAAATCGTCGCAGGGCACCTTGGACGATGCCTTTACCCAGTTCCAAAGCGCATTCAATGAGCAAAACCTGGCACTGCTAGTTCGATGGCTGGAGGAATATAGAGTTCGCAAAGCGAATCTCGAACAGCTCGTTGAAAAGTGGTTTGAGGATCATCCGGCTTGAGGCATGACCACTGCTTATTTGGGCGGTCTAAAATTGGTATGAAGGCAATCGACAAGGGAATCGCACGAGAACTGCGCGTGCTGCGATCTCATGGCGTAGAAACAACAGAATCTTGCCAGGGTGGGCAAGGCCATCCATATCCTGAGCCGACAATTCGCTTTACCGGCGGTCACTCAGAGGGTTTTAGAGCGCTCGGAATTGCGCTACAAAACAGCCTCAGGGTTAACGAGCTGCGAAGAGTATGGTCAATTCAGGATAGTGAGCCGGTCGGCCCTCAGTGGGAAATGACCTTCCACCACCCGAATGGTAACGGATGCAAGCCCGTCTGTAAGAAAAACGGCACTGCAACTTGGCGCTGGCGTTAGTGCCTATTTCCCTTCAGCGTTCAACTTCGCGCAATCCTTGCACAAAGGTTTGTTGCCAGTTCCGGGAAGCTTGTTGTGTGACGGAATCTCGCTTCCTGGACCGCATCTGCTGTTGTTGTGATGGTGAGGTTCTTTGACCGAATGGAATGGTGCTACTTGAGGCATAATGATTTGGTTCTTTGGGTTTAGTTGATGACGAGTGAAAATTTCAAACGAAAGAGATTTCTGTCAACTGATCAGATTTACAAATCGGCTGCATAAAGACTTTTGTGCTACTTTGATGAAGTGGTCCGCCAATACCCTACCGCTAGTAGGCTGAGATGAACGAGCAAGATAAAGGCCGCCTAGTTGTTTTAAGGTTTCATTTATCGAACCTAGCAACGGTCGAATCGTTAATGGAGACTCAACGCGCATTTTTAAAAGAGAACATCTCTCTTGGTCAACGCTGCCTGGACGAATGGGAACAGCGCTTCAAGAGCGTGAATGCTCATTTTGAAGCTAAGGAATTGGATTCCCCACACGCACCGTCAGTGACGCAGGCTGGGATAATCATTCAGAAGATGCGGTTATTCTGCAACGCGTCGCTGAGCATGGAGGAGGAACGACGAAGAAAAGAGGGTATTGAAACCATTCGAAATCGTCCATTCCCTCCTGAGAGTGCAAGTTGGGATGAGGTGATGAGGTTTGGTCTGTCGGTAGGAACCCGTCTTCAACAAAACCTTTGTACTTGGGACTATGGAGTCGATTTAGACCGTAAGCTGGAATCGTCTCTAAATTCGGTAAACGAAGCTTTTGATGAGTTCGAGCGAGCGTTCGATGACCAAAACCAGCCGCTGACAGATCGATGGCTTGAGGAGTGGAAAGCTCGCAGAGCGAATTTCGAACAGATCGCTGAGGACTGGATGGAAGAACACGATCAGCGTAAAGCCAACCGCAGCAATTATCTCGTTGCATCGAATGACTGTTAACATTCTGTCGGTTCAGAGGACAGCTTCTTTTGCACTTGTGCAACGACACTTGACTTCATTCGCCGCGAATCTCTTTAACGACGATTTCAGCAACGTCGCTTCTAATTCGAGGAACGCGGTGAGCAGTTCGTCGGTGCGCACGATATAGCGCCTGCCATCATCGCAGTGTGCATCAACGTTGAACAGCATTTGACCGGCTGAATCGGTCAACGACGTGTAGCCCCACGACCAACCGGCATTGGTTAATCGATCAGCGATGATTTCCCAGTACTTTCAATCTTGTGCTCGCCATTTTGCCAGCGAGAGAGCAATCCTAGGAGCACTATGAGAATCTTAGGATTGGTCTTGTCCAGCGTTTTCCTCGCGGCATCGGTGTTCTTAAGCACACTTGCACAAGTTGCACCTGCAACACCTGTCCATGCTGGGCAATCGGACGCGTTGCGTAAATTCCAAGCAGGTCAGCGATACCGAATCGGCGCGCTATGTAGCGATGGCACTCAGAGCAGTGCAACCGGAAGCGGCGCGTGTTCACATCATGGCGGTGTGAACTGTTGGCTGTATTCGGATGGGACGTGCACGAATCCCTAACTCGAATCGTGCATGGTGCGTGCAGCGTGCGTGCGGTGTGCGGGCAGCCTGCCGTGCAGCGTGTGTGCAGCCGAAGGTGTTGAAATTTTTCTAGGACTGTCCGCGGAGGGCTGATGGGGGGGAGGGGGATCCCCCGGGGCCAGGGGGGCCAGATGGCCCAACTGGTATTGGCGTTCACAATTTGCTGGACAAAAGGCAGCGTGAGTCTTTGTCGGGCCCCGCTCGCGTGTCGACGCGCCTTAATTTCAAGATTGGTCATTTTTCTACGGTCTATTCTACGGTCGAAAAAAAATCTGCGGCAAAACTGCGCAATTCTATACGTTGCCGCGCTAACCTCGGATCGCGATCTCTCCTGGTGTCAGCGATGATATGCAACGCGCTGAAAACCTACGCAGACACATTTTCTTCAATTAGAAATCCGTTGCTCTATCCGGCTGAGCTACGGGCGCAGATCGCGTTGCAATATCTCGCTGCGAAAGAAAGAAAATCCAGTGGATCGTTAAATGGTTGAAGCGATGAAGCGTTGAAGCGATGAAGCGTTGAAGCGATGAAGCGATGAAGCGATGAAGGGGTAAACGCTTTAACGTCTCCGCGTGAACGCTCTCTTCGTCATCGCGCCGTACAAATACGAAGGCCTGTGGGTTTTTGATGATCCCGCGGTCGGATTGTCGAAGGAGCCGTTTATCGCGGGTATCGACACGATGCTCGATAAAGTGGTCGCCGATATCCCAAGGGCCGAGCGGGGATTTCGCGCCATCTTCAGTGCAACGCCATTTCCCGGATCGGGATTCAAACTGGAATGGCGCCGCGAAGATTCCGGCGGCAATTGGTACTACAGCGACCAGTTTAAGATGGAGGGCTGGCTTTGCCCGGCGCTCTTAAGATATTTCCCGAGCGCGCCGCGGGAGATTTACGTAAAGGTTGAAGCGTTGAACCGCTAAAGTGCCGAAGAAGCAAGCCCTTAACGCTTGACCTGCTTTACGCACTCAATCGCCGATCCGGTGTTTTAGTTCCCAGACGCGCAATGCCGCAAGCAAGAGCGCTTTCGTGCGGGTGAGACTGCCGGCGGCGGCAAGTTCGGGCTCGTCATGGGAGTAAGTGTTCGTGGCATTTTGTTTGCGGCCCCGGCTTCTTCGTCGCGCTTTCGACTTCCGTCCACGGCGAGCGGCCGAGTCGCTTACAGGAAGGTGTCCACTACTATTCATAGCTCCGGTGGATTCGAAGCAGCTTCCAGGCCAGCGTTGCCGCCCCGAAGGCATTCGTGGGAAATCGCAACGTCCAGCCGCCTCTGATTTAGAGGCCGATCTGCGGGCAAGAGCGCCCTCCAGAGCGTCGCGAAAAGCGCTTGTGTGTGCGCGGGTTCTCCGCCAGTCTTGCGGGGGCATGGCAGATCGCAAACTCGGTTGTCTTAGCATCTTTTTATTCGTCGCGCTCTGCGCCAGCGTATTCATTAATTTAGTGCTGGCCCTCGCTACCTTCCAGCGCATCGGGGGCGTAATGCGGGAAGAAGAAGCTATCTCACGCTTCCGGGAGACGATCATCCAGCGAGGCGGCCGCGGAATTTCGGACAAAATTGCGGTGATCATGCTGCGCGGTTTGATCAGTTCTTCCATCCCCGGGAACGTAAGCGATTCCATGGTCGACGACATGCGGGCGGCGCTGCAACAGGCCCGCGAGGATGATCGCGTGAAGGCGATCGTCCTGGAAATCGACTCGCCCGGTGGAGAAGTGACCGCTTCCGACCAAATTTACAATGCCGTGGTCAAAACGCGCGCGAGAAAGCCGGTTGTCGTTTACATGGACTCGCTCGCGGCTTCCGGCGGGTACTACGTTTCCTGCGGCGGCAAATTTTTGATGGCGAGCGACACCACCATCACCGGCAGCATCGGCGTCATCATCCAGACTCTGAATTACGAGCAATTGTTTAACAAAGTCGGGCTTGCCTCCGTCGTTTTCAAAAGCGGAAAGTTCAAGGACATGCTCAATGGCGCGCGCCCGGTCACGCCGGAGGAGCGCGAGCTGGTGCAAAGTTTCGTGATGAAAACCTACGACAAGTTCCTCGGCATCGTCGCCAAAGAGCGGAATCTTCCGGCCGATCTGCTCCGCAACACCGTCGCCGACGGCCGGATCCTCTCAGGCAAGGAGGCTCTGGACAACAAATTGGTCGATGGACTTGGTCAGATGGAAGATGCCGTCGCCAAGGCGAAACAATTGGGGAGTGCGCCGGAAGCGAAAGTTGTAAAGTACGGCCCGCCCTTCAGCCTGAGCCGCTTTTTCCGCATGTTCGGACAAGCCGACTCCAAGATCGAACTCCAACTTCCGAAGCAACTCGTTCCGCAATTGGAAACGGGGCGCGCTTATTTCCTGCCGAGCTATTACGCTCCGTAGGCCGGCACGGTCGCATGTCATCCGACAGCCTCTTAACGGCACTCGGAGGCGTGGCCAACGCGCTCTTCCTTATCGTCGGCGTATATATCTACGTCTCGCTCATCCGCCAGATCAGCGCACGAACACCCGCATCGACAAATGGATCGACCAGGACATTTGGC
>JBAQJG010000542.1:0-7434 GCA_049300145.1 Chthoniobacterales bacterium
GGACAAGATTACGATTCGATGCGCGATAAGATCCTCGACGAAACTAAACGGGTCTTTAAACCCGAGTTTCTCAATCGACTGGACGAGATCATTGTCTTCCACTCACTCGAGAAATCGCATCTGATGCGCATTGTCGATCTTGAGGTTGCGAAGGTGAAGACCCGAGTTAAGGCGAAAGAGATCGAGATTGTGCTCGATACCGCGGCGCATGAGTTCGTAATTGAAAAAGGTTACGATCCAACTTACGGGGCCCGTCCGATGCGCCGCGCGGTTGAACGATATCTCGAAGATCCGCTCGCGGAAGAATTGCTCAGAGGCAACGTCAAAGCCGGCGATCGCGTCGAAGTCACAGCGGCTCAGGGAAAACTGACCTTCCATGTGGTCGAGCCGCACGGCGCAGCCGCAGGCGCGAGCTGACTGGCAGTGATCGGCAAAAAGTGATCAGTGAATGGTGAAGAAGCCTTGGCGGGAGTACGATTGACTTATCGCTGATCACTTCTTGAAAACTACGCTCGCGGATGCGCGTCCGCATACGCCTTCTTCAGCCGCTCGATGGTAACGTGGGTATAAATTTGCGTGGTTGAAAGACTGGCGTGGCCGAGCAACGCCTGCACGCTGCGCAGATCGGCGCCGCGATCGAGCAGGTGCGTCGCGAAACTATGGCGCAGCTTGTGTGGACTGATCGAAATCGGAATCGAAGTGTGGCGTAAATAGCGCTTCAAGATCAGCCAAATCGAGCGGGCCGAAATCCGCCTGCGTAACTTATTTATGAAAAGCGGACCGGAATGTACGTTCGCGGCCGCGCGATAACGCGCGATCGCTTCGAGCGCGGGAAAACCGACCGGACAAACGCGCTCCTTCCGGCCCTTGCCCAGAACGCGCACCGACTCGGTGTAAAGATCGACATCGGCAATATCGAGCGCCGTCAGTTCGCTCAAGCGCAAGCCGCTGCTATAGAAAAGTTCCATGATCGCGACATCGCGCGACGGCATCCAAATTGGCGCGGCCCGTTTTTTTGTGACCTTCATCGGCGCGGCGAGCAATTCTTCGATCTGCTGCCGCGTGAGGACGAGCGGAAGTTTCTTGTCGATCTTGGGCAACTGCAGTTCGCGGACCGGATTGCGGCGCAAGCCTTTTCGTTCGGTGAGAAAGCGGTAAAACGTGCGCAAGGCGGAAAATTGCAGGCGGATATATGACCGTGCCTGCTCGCGTTTCATGATGGCGAAGAGGTAATTCCTAAAATCCTCGGCGTTGCATTTCTTCCACGGTGTTTTGTTCGCGGCGCGAAAAGCTTCCAGCGATTGCCGGTAAGCTTTTAACGTGCGCGGAGAGGCGTTTCGCTCGACGATGAGGTAGCGCAGGAATTCTTCGGCAATCGGATCTCGCGAGTTTTGCGCAGACAATCGATTATTCCGGCTTCTCGATTACAAACCGAGTGTTCGCAGCATCCGCGCGTCCGCTGTATTGACTCTTGAAAATTGGCGGCGGATTCGTCGAAATCTCTTCGTACCCTTTCAAAACGAACTCCGGATAGACGCCGTTGCTGGCCGGCTCGTAAACTTTGTCGCCGCTGAAGTAACCGTACAGTTTGTATTCGTAATTGTTGTCGCTACCGAAACTCAAGCGCTCGCGATCGGGCGCGAGTTTTTGCTTTTCATTTAACATCACGAACTGGGCCGTGCTCCAGGGCTGGCCCGGCCGTCGCACATAGCCCCAGAACTTGAAGTCCGGTTTGAAATAACGCCGGCCGATAAAATAATCTCCCGGCGGTTCGGCGGCGATATGCTGCGCCATCGCGATCTTCGCCTGCTGAATTCCTCCCGGCACCGTTTCGCAACCAGTGAAGAAAAGAGCACCGAGAAGAACCTCGATCGAAAACAAGAATCGAACCGCGCGCTTCATTCGTTAGATGAATATCTTTTTATCGCAGCTTCGTGCAGGGCGCAAACGTTGAGCGTGAATGTTGGATACAGTAGGCACAGTCTCACCGTACCGGTTTGCTTTCGGGCTTTGACCGATTGCCGCGTTCCCGCGTTAAAGCGTTGCATCGTTTCGTCTCGCCCGTAAACTTGCGACGAATGCTTCGCCCAAAAACCAAAACGCAGTCGCTCAGCGTTTGAATTCAACCGGAACGGCCGCGCCGTTCTCTTGACCATGGTTCGATTATTCAATGCGCTCGGTGCGCCGCTCCTCGCGTTCTTCCAATATCTGGGCGAAGTCGTGTTGCTGGCGACCGACACTTTCCGCTCAATCTTCACGCACAAGCTGCGCTGGAAATTATTTCTCAATCAAATCGTCGAGATCGGACTGCTTTCCCAACTCGTCGTGGTGATCACGGGCGGATTCACCGGCGCAGTTTTCACAGCGCAAACATTTTTCCAATTCAATAAACTCGGAATGGGGTCTGCCGTGGGCGCGGTGGTTTCGGTCTCGATCTGTCGCGAGCTCGGACCAGTCCTGAGCGCGCTCATGGTGGCAGGACGCGTCGGCGCGGCGATGTCTGCCGAAATCGGAACGATGAAAGTGACCGAGCAGATCGACGCGTTGCGCGCTCTGGCCGTTTATCCGACCGACTACCTTGTGGTGCCGCGCGCTCTCGCCATGATGATTTCGATGCCATTGCTCGTGGCCGAGTGTATTGCCGTCGGCATCGCTGTTGGCTATTTCATCGCAATTTTCCTACTCGAGATTAACGGCACATACTACATGGCGAACATGGTGCGCTGGACCCGGAATCGCGACATCATCATGGGTGTGTCGAAAGCATTCTGTTTCGGGATACTCATCGTTTTCATTAGCTGTCACAAGGGATTGACCGCGCGCGAAGGTGCGGTGGGCGTCGGCCGCGCTACGACTGAGGCGGTAGTGAATGCGTCCCTCGCGGTCCTGATCTGCAATTTTTTCCTCACCATGTTGTTCAACATCATTTACCCGGCCGGCTATCAATAAGTGGAGTAGTGGAGCAATGATCGAAGCGCCGACATCTTCCGCAGTGTCCATCAGCCCTCAACCCTCATCGATCAGCGCTTCACCGATGATCGCGGTGCGGTCATTAGTGAAGAGAATCGGCGCGCAAGAAATCTTGTGTGGAGTCGATCTCGAAGTCGCGCGCGGTGAAACCCTCGCGATTATCGGCCGCAGCGGCGGCGGCAAGAGTGTGTTGCTCAAACATCTTATCGGCTTGATGCAGCCGGATGCAGGAGAAATTTGGATTGAAGGCCAAAACATTATTGGGATGACCGAATGGCAGCTCGCGACCATTCGTCAAAAAGTCGGAATTCTTTTTCAGGGCAGCGCTTTGTTCGATTCGATGACCGTCGAGGAGAACATCGCTTTTCCGTTGCGCGAGGCCGGCGAGCGCAATCTGAAAGTGCTGCGCACGAAAGTACATGAAATGCTCGAGGTGATGGAACTGCAAGGCGCAGAAAAGAAAATGCCGGTCAATTTGAGTGGCGGAATGAAGAAGCGCGTCGGTCTCGCGCGTTCGATCATTCGCCAGCCATCATGTATTCTCTACGACGAACCGACTTCCGGGCTCGATCCGGTCGTTTCCGATTCAATCGACCGGTTGATCCGGCGATTGCAAAAACGTTTTGGCGTGACGAGCATTGTCGTTACCCATGACATGAAAAATGCGTTTCACGTGGCTGATCGCGTCGCCTATCTGCACGAAGGCCGGATCTATTTTCATGGAACGCCGCGAGAACTTGAACAAACCGACAACGCCCTCATCCAGGATTTTTTGCTCGGACGTTCGGACGAACGGTTGAGAGTTGAGAGCTAAGAGCTAAGAGTTGAGGCTTAAAAAGCAATGAATCGGCACGAGCGAGGTTTGGAATTCAAAGTCGGCGCCTTCGTTTTTGTGGGCTTGGCCATGTTGGGCGCGCTGGTTGTGCAATTCGGCAGGCTGGGGGAGGGTTTCAAAACTTATTACAGCCTCAGCGTTGGCTTCAAGGATGCGAGCGGACTACTGAAAGGGTCCGATGTCTTGCTCGCGGGCGCGAAAATCGGAAAGGTCGCGGGAGGCCCGCGGCTTTCTCGCGAAGGCACCGGAGTGGACGTGCCGTTAAAGATTTACGATTACGTTAAAATTCCCGCGGAAAGCAAGTTCACGGTGGGAAGCTCCGGTTTGCTCGGAGATCGATTCGTAAATGTGACAACGCCGCCCGGACAGCCGAAGGCGTACATCTCACCTAACGCCTACATCACAGGCACACGCGAAACTGGACTCGACGATCTCACGCGTGAAGGCGGCCAGGTTCTGAATGATCTTCACACGACGGTGAGCCGCTTGAATGAGGAAACGTTGTCGGCGGCAAACATGCAGAATTTGAAAGCGAGCATGGAGCATCTTAATCAAGCGACGGGTGCCTTGGCCGAGTCTTCGAAAAAACTCGACGGTGTCATCGAGAAAACAGATTCCACGATGAGCTCAGCCAAGAAAGCGGCGGATGATTTGCAAGTCACGATTGGCGATGCACGCAAGGCGTTCAAAGCTGCCACCGAAGGGAAGGGATTACTGGCCGCACTTCTCACCAATCCAGAACTAGCGAATGATTTGCGCGCGCTCATTAGCAACTTGCGCGCGCACGGCGTTTTATTTTACCGCGACAGCGCGGCCAACATCGACGTCAACGCTCGGGAGCAAAATAATCCGCCGCGCAAAGCTGGGAGACGGCAATGACGCCGCTGCTTACCGTTAATCTGCTCCGCGTTTTGTTTGTCACATTCTGCGCCGCAATTGGCGCCATCGCCTCCGCCGAGCTGGAAGAGAACATGTGGCCGGGACTCATCCTCGGCCTGATCCTTGGCCTAGTCGTCGTATTGATCGATCGTTTGCTCAAAGGCTTTTCGCTGCGCGCATTTTCATCGGCGACATTTGGCCTGCTGCTCGGCTTGCTCTTTGCCAACCTGCTGATGGCCTCGGATGTTTTGCATTATCAATCGGAAACGACGCAATGGGCCGCGCGCCTGATTGTTTACGCCGCCTTCGCGTACCTCGGAATGATGCTGGCCATGCGCAGCAACCGCGACGAATTTTCGCTCGTCATTCCCTACGTCCGCTTCGCCCGCGAAACAACCCAGCACGAGCCACTCATCGTCGATACCAATGTGATTATCGATGGCCGCATTGCCGATCTTTGCGCGAGTGGGTTTCTCAGCCGATCACTCATTGTGCCGCGATTTGTTCTTGATGAACTGCAAGCACTGGCGGATTCGCGCGACCCGGCAAAGCGCGAGCGCGGCCGCCGCGGCCTGGATCTCCTGAACCAATTCCATCATTCTCGGGAAATGGAATTGACCATTCACGAAAGCAGCAGCGACGATCGCGAGACAGCGGTCGATGCGCGATTGGTGCGCACGGCGAAGCTGTTACAGGCGCGTTTGCTTACGAACGACAATGCGCTCTGTCAGGTGGCGCGGCTCCAGCAAGTCCCGGCCTTGAATCTGAACGATCTGGCGCGCGCGCTGCGTCCAATGGTAGTGGTCGGCGATGAAATTCAATTGAGTTTAGTGAAAGAAGGCCGCGAACAACATCAAGCCGTCGGTTATCTCGCTGATGGCACCATGATCGTCGTCAATCACGCGCGGCCGCATCTCGGTAAGACGACGACGGTGGTTGTTTCAAGCGCCTTACAAACCACGGCCGGCCGGCTGATTTTTGCCGAGCTCAAGGAAAGCTCAAACGCTTACTCGACCGCGGAAGCCGAGAGGGGGACGCGATGATCGAATCGTCAAAGAGTTGTTTGGAGGTCCCGATTTCTCGGCCTACTCGCGCTCTGAAGCGGCATACGTTCCTTCAGCTCACATTCATTCTCGCCGTCACGTGCATTTTTGCACTGACGACTGCGGGAGACGAACTTCGAATGACAAAAATAGTCTTTCGCGGCATGAGCCCGCATCCCGCGCCGGACTCATTGGGAGCCCAGCCTAAGACGCTCACCCAGGTGGCGGACAAGGAGTGGACGCTCTACCGGGTAGGCGACAAGTACTCGAGAATCGAGGAAGCGCCCGACCCTGCGGGGCGCATTCACACCCTTAACATTACGAGGGAGCCGGATGCCTGGGTAATCAACTTGCTCGATAACACAGCGCGTCACATCATTGATCCAGGACCAACATTCTTCGCACGCCTACCGATGATTTCGACCCTCAAACCGAACGGCCAACCGGATCCTGACAAGGAATTCCAGGACCTTGAGTTCGGAAATGAGGTGCGATTTTTTCGCGAGCATAAGGCCCGCGACCTCGGCGTGCGCAAGGTCGAGGAGAAGGATTGCAACGCGCTGGCAATAAAGAGCGGCGGGCGGGAAGTTACTCTTTTGCTCGATCCGGACACTGGCAAGCCTGTCGAAATCGATGTGACCAAGGACGGGAAACCCGATTTCTCCATCCGTTATCTTTCCTACGAAACCGATCTGCCCTTCGACCCTTCTCTCTTTGAGCCGCCGCCAGGCCTCAAGATCACCGAATCGAAGTGATCGCAAGCGTCGCAGCTGCGATTTTGTCTCGTCAAATAGCCAACCTTGCGAGGCTCGCTCGCGTTAGATGGGTTCGCTTAGAAATCAGATGAGTCACCAGCCGTCGGGAGCTCTTCGTGCTTATAGGTGTGGAAGGCGAATTTTCCGTTTGTAGCAAACAAACAAGATGGGAAGGGATCTGAGGATCGAAAAGACGAGGCCACTGTGAACGAGAGCATTCCGGCGTTTCCTGTTTATGCGAACAAGCACTTCCTCGTTGAGCCTTGCCTTATCTGTCCGATCCCCGGTTATCTGATTGTTAGCTCGATCGTTCCTTGCGTTTCGCTTTCGGAGCTCAATTACGATGCGCTTACTTGCTTAGGTCCTACGCTCGCGGCTGCGATACGAGCTATCGAAGTTGTTATTCAACCTGACCGTGTCTATTGCGCTCTTTTTGCTGAGGAGACCCACTCTGTTCACTTTCATCTTTTCCCCCGATCGGCCTCCCTCTTGTCAGAGTATGCCAGCGCTCATCCGGACAGCCGCGAGATTTCGGGGCCGCGACTGCTGGACTGGGCACGGCGGACGTTTCGCTCTCCGGCTTCGGAGACGTACGTCGAAAGACTCCAAGCGATCTTTCGTGAACTCCGCCGTCGGGTTTAGCCAGGTGATCCAACTCCAAAAGTTTTTGGGAATAGTGGCTTCGAACTTCTTCTTCGCTCAGTCCCTCGAAGTGAATTATTTTCTCGCGCGATTTCTGACCGCGCGCTAGCAACACGCTGCGTTCGGAAATCTTCAGTTCTTCGGTCAGAAAACTGCACAGGGCGGCGTTGGCTTTTCCTTCCAACGCCGGTGCGCGCAGCTTGATCTGGATCGCCCCTCCTTGCTCGCCCATTCCCTTGTTCTGTTTTGCATTGGGAACGGTGTGAAACCGGAGAGTCGCCATCGATTAACTGTAGCGGCGGTCTGCGAC
>JBAQJG010000543.1:0-7142 GCA_049300145.1 Chthoniobacterales bacterium
GCCGCGAGCGCGGCGAAGGCTTCGCTTGCGTAAACCTGGCCCGCCGGCGTGATCGGTTCGATGCGCGCGGCCCGGCTGACGTGGGTGCCGCCGTAAGTCCGGCTCCCGGTGATTGGATCGTCAAATTCGTAAACCGGTCCGGCGTGCAACGCGATGCGAAGACTCATATCCGCGGGCAATCCCTTCTCATTCCATTTTGTTGTCCCAACCAGGTCCACCAGTTGTAACGCAAATTTTCCGGCAAGATCGACATCGGAAAAAACAAAATAGAGTCCGTCGCCCCACGTGTTCTTGGCCATGATGGACTCTGAAAATGTCTCGCTCAGTTGCCCGATGGCGCCGAGAAAGTGTTGCACGAAGCGTGGAACTTCCGATTCGGGCAATTTACTGAAGCCGACCGCGTCGGCGAAAAGCAGCGCGACGATGCGAGAAGCAAAACCGCTCGATTCTGCAGAGGGCGCAGGGCGGTGAGCGCCAGTCTCGGGACGCGACCCGCCTTCGGTCGCCGCAACGACCTTCGGTGTGGCAGGCGGTGCGCGTCTCTCCGGTCGCACAATCTTCGCAAGATCAACAATTTCCGGTTCGTAACCGAGAGTTTGCCAATTTTGCACCGCACTGGCTGCGCCACCGGGCCCGTCGCCTGGCGTTCCATCCCAAACCGCCAAGGGAACGAGGGGCGTATCGAGCTGTCGCGCATGAATCGCGGCCAGCCCGAGAAGCATGTCGTTGCAAAAATCATACGAAACGCCGCCGATCTCGAGCCGTTGCGTTGAGACCGTGATGACGCGCGCAACTCGCGCGAGCACCCTCTCAACCCGCGCCCGCCAATCAGAACCGGGAACGAAATCCACGCTGTCGCGAATGAATTGTTCCTTTTCGTAGGGCAATGCGACCGAAACTTTCGCGTCGATATCGAGCATTGCCTCGATAAAAAGAATGTCCGAACCACAAGCCGCCGAGGAAAATCCGAATCCCGGTTTCAACTTCTTGATCTTGTCGCGAATTTCTCTTGCAACGAACCGTTCGAGTTCGCTCGGAAAACGCGGTGACGGCCGATCCGGTCTGTCAATCATATGTCCGGCAAAGAGAATAACGCATGGAATCTTCAGGTACTTGTCGATCCAATCTTGGTCATCATTCCAATGTTGAAGAATCAGACGCGCGTTGCGGCGGCTTGATTGCAAATCTCCATAACGATCTTTTCCTTGATCGGCCGCCCGCGCGTACCATTCCTGGGCTTGCGATTGATCGCGCAAAATCAGCGCGGCTTCACCAAGGGCCGCGAGTTTCCAGTATGAATCCCCGCTAGGATCTTCGATCTCTTTTAGACATTCATCACGAACCTTGCGTGCAAGCTCGCGGGCACAATCAATCTCGTCGCAGAGCAAGCTCATCGTCGCGGCATTGATTCCGGTCCAATAGCCGCCGGTCGCCTCATATGCTTGCGCGTAGATTCCAGCTGCACGTTCCAACAAGCTGACGCTTTGCGACGGGGATCTTGCCTGCGCCGCGAGGTCCTTGTAAGTCCGACCGAGCATTCCAAGCGTTTCTTCGTCCGCCTCGCCTTCACTGCGTAGTTCTTCGAGAATGAGATTCGCACGTTTGGTCGCTCCACCGCGCGCAAGCGCGAGGCCTTGCAGTTGACGCAATCGAACATCGGCCGGGAAGATCGACAATCCTTCCCGGACCACGTCGAACGCAAGGAGCGGCTCGCCTTGTTGCAAAATCTTTTGCCCGAGCGCGCGATAGATTTCGGGCGAGTGCGACCATTCTGCGGCGTCGCGCGTACGCCAGATCGACATCAGCTGCGCGAGATCAGCGCTGACAACGGACCGAAGCAAATTGTCGATCTTGCCGGACACGACGTGAATACTATTTCTTCACCGCTCTTTGCCGAAGAACGAACTCAGCCAGCGGCAAATCTCGCGGGTAGGTAATTTTGAAATTGAAATCGTCGTTAGGCACGAGAACGACTTTGCGGCCGAGGTATTCGACTGCGGAAACTTCGTCCGTGACCAAAATATTTTTGGCCGTAACGGTTTCGTGAGCTTCAATCAACAATTCGCGCTCAAAAATCTGTGGCGTCTGCATGGCAAAGAGTTGATGTCGATCCACTGATTCGCTGACAACATGATCGACATCGGCGCGTTTGAGCGTGTCGGTGATCGGGTCCGCCAAGGCGGCAGCGCCCTGTTCGCGGCAAGCTTGATAGACGCGCTCGATTTGCTCGGCTGTGACCAGCGGTCGCGCGGCGTCGTGCACGGCGACATAGCGCGCGTTTTCGCTCAACTGTTCCAGACCGGCGCGAACCGAATCCTGCCGGTGCTCGCCGCCAGCGACAACTGATTGGATCTTCTTCCAATTTTGATCGCGCACGAGCTTTTCCAAGTCACGATGTCGATCTTCGCGGGCGACAACGATAATTTGTGAAACAGACTTCGCGTTTTCGAACGCGGCGATTGTGTGCGCGAGGACTGGTTTACCAAGAATGGTCTCGAATAGTTTGTCGAAGCCCATGCGCTGGCTGCTGCCTGCGCCAACCATGATGGCAGTGAGCATGCTCATGGCGTTACATCGTGAATCGTTAAATCGTTACATCGATTCTCAAATCACGATTCTCGAATCACGACCCGAGCTGTCGTGTCACTTCCTGGCTGAGCGTTTTGCCGTCGGCGCGGCCCCCGACTTTGGCTTGCAGCGCTTTCATAACCGCACCCATTTGCGCTTTCGATGTCGCACCGATTTCCGCAATTGTTTCCCGTACAATTTTCGACAGCTCGTCTGCGCTCATCGCTTGCGGCAAATACGCGTTCAAGATCGACAACTCCTTTTTTTCTTTCGCCGCGAGTTCGGCCCGCCCGCCCTTCTCGAAACTTTCGATCGAGTCTTGTCGTTGCTTCGCTTGCTTGCGAATCACCTGGGCGGCCTCCGCGTCACTCAGCTCGGCTTGCGCGCCTGATTTTTCGATCGCGGAATATTTCAGGGCCGATTTCAGCATGCGCAGGACGCCGAGCGTGGTCGTATCTTTGGCGCGCATCGCTTCTTTCAAATCGGAATCGAGACGCTCTTGCAGAGTCATCTTTGCAGGCTACGGCAACGAACCGGCAGCGCAACCCTGCAAAATTGCCTAACGAATCGCAAGCGACGGCGGTGCGATATTTGACGAGATGATCTGTCGCGGATGAATGGCAGCCGGGATTTCGAGCCAGCCAGCTTCGTCAAAGAACCAGGAGCGGCGCTCGAGTTTAACAAAAAGTGCAGGATCAGATGAGAAGATGTCGATGGGAATTGTAAGCTCGCCTACGAACGCGTTGCCGCGATAGCGTGCTAAACCGACACAGCGTTCAGTGGCAGCATCGCGCAGTTCGATACGGCACGAGCGAACTGGAAGCTGCACGCTGAGACAACGCCAAGCTTCCTCGACGTCCCGGCCAAAAATATAAAGAGTCGGTTCCCCCGCGCGTATGGGTTTTACGGAAAGCCGAAGATCCAAGCGAAGCGTATGTGATTGTCTCAAAATCGAGCGAATGGAACCATCCGCGATGGTTGTTTCGCGGGCGCGAAGATTGAGCAATCGCTCGGGTCGGGTCGCGTAGGCAAGGAAGCGCCGGCGCGACAATTTGATTTGCGTCTTGTGACAGCGAATCGCGAGGAGTTTGATCGCCGTTTCGATTTTTGATTGTCGCAGTCGCGTGGCCCGCTCGAAAAACGCAGCGCTCTTGCCGTGAACCACGTAACTCCACGCAGACATTTGCAGGTCTTCGGGTAGAAGACCGTCCGAGACGAGTCGAAGCATCACCGCGAGCGCGCTGTGATCGGGATGAGTGTCAGCGATTGACGGAACCAAAAGATGGGTAGGCGCCCAGCCGACTATCATTGCCGCAAATCGCTCAAGCGTAGCTCGACAATCTTGCATCAGCAGATTCGTCAAGCCTTGGTCGGGTAAGGCGAGAAAACGCGCAGCCGATGCGCGCACGCCAAGGACACGTAAAGCCGCCAACGCTTCGGCGCGACGCAGTTTTCCCCAGCGTTTGCGATCGGCCGCGTTCAATCGCCACTTGCGTTCAAGTACGCGCTGCGGCCACGGATTGTCGTCCCCATCCGTGGCGTAGATCACACGAATCGCGCCGCCAGCCCGGACAACGCGATGCAACGTGATGCTGCACGCAAGCGCCTCGTCATCCGGATGCGGCGCGATGAGCATCAAACGCGACGCGGAGTTAAACGCGGGAGTCATAACAGTGGCTGCTTGTCCACGAAATTTAGCGGGCCGCGGCGACATTTTGAATTGAAACCTGCGGGCGATTAACTCGTTGCGCCAATTCTTTCGGCGCAATTCCGCGCCGACTCCGCGTCACTCGCCGAAACGACATCGACCTCTTTGCGCGTGCGCTTGAGCAAACCGGCGAGCACCCCGATGGAGCCAAGCTCGATGAATGATTCGCAGCCGCGCTCTAGCAGCCGCTCCATGCAATCAAGCCAGCGGACCGTGGCGGTTACTTGATCTTGCAAAGTGCGCCGAATTTCATCGGGAGTTTTTACTTCTTCGCCGGTGACATTGCTGATGACCGCGAAACGCGGCGTTTGCATCGGAATCTCGGCCAGTGTTTCCCCCAGCTTCACGTAGGCACTTTCCATGAGACGCGAATGATAAGCGCCCGCCACGGCGAGCAGCGTCGCGCGCCGAATGCCGTATTCCTTGGCCACGCCAATCGCAGCTTCGACTTTGGCAAGCTCGCCCGAAATCACGATCTGCCCCGAAGCATTGATGTTGGCAACATCGACATCTTCATCCGCAGCCAATTGGCGCACCTCATTTTCCAATCCGCCGATCATCGCCGCCATTCCACCGACAGTTGCTGCGCAAGCTTTATCCATGAGTTCGCCGCGCTTCTGCACCAGTTTCAGTCCCGTTGCGAAATCGAATGTTCCCGCAGCTGCGTGCGCCGTTATTTCGCCTAATGACAATCCAGCTGCGGCATCGATCGGAAAGTCGCCGGCTAGTTCACGCAGAACCGCGAGAGAAGCAAACCCATGAACATAAAGCGCCGGCTGACAATTTGACGTCTTCGTCAGTTCTTCTATGGGGCCGTTCCACATCACCTCACTCAGCTTTTGGCCCAGGATTTCATCCGCTTGCCGAAACAAGTGGGACGCGACGGGAAATTGCTCGGCCAAGTCCCGCCCCATTCCGACGACTTGCGCTCCTTGTCCGGCGAACAAAAGCGCGACCTTTCTTGTCATACGCCGGTGTAGTTAACGCTCTTCACTTCGCAGCGCGAGCGCATTCTGTTTCTGGGGAGCATAGGCCGCTGGCCTGTAGCAGCGAGCGCGACGGATACTTTTGCGCTTGCGCGCTCTGGTTGACTCGCGAGCGTAAATGCAGTTGTCGATCTTATGGCTTTCACGACGCGCGAGATTGAATCGCCTGATCCGGTGACGCGCGTGGTCGCGGCGGATGCGAAGTTGCGTCACGCCGACGACGACATCGGCGAAAAGATGGTGCTGAACATGGGGCCGTCGCATCCGGCGACGCACGGCGTGCTGCGGCTCGTGCTCGAGCTCGACGGCGAAATCATCACAAAAGCGACGCCCGATGTTGGCTTTCTCCATCGCGGAGACGAGAAAATCGCGGAGAACATGCAATACAATCAGTTCGTCCCCTACACCGACCGACTCGATTATCTCGCGCCGCTTTCCAATAACGTCGCTTACGCGCTGGCGGTGGAGAAATTGATGGGCTGGGAAATTCCGCCGCGCGGAAAGGCGATTCGCACGATTTGCTGCGAAACCTCGCGCATTTCGTCGCACCTGCTCGGTCTCGGCGCGATGGCGCTCGATCTTGGCGCAATGACGGTGTTTCTCTACACGTTCACTGAGCGCGAAAAACTTTACGATCTTTTTGAATTGCTGACCGGCGCACGTTTCACCACATCATATACGCGGGTCGGCGGACAAATTCGCGATCTTCCCGAAACTTTTATCCCGCGCCTCAAGAAATTTCTCGATGAATTCCCTCCGAGTCTGAATGAATGCGACAAGTTGCTGACACGGAATCGCATCTTTGTCGATCGAACCAGGGATATTGGCGTGATTTCAAAGGATCGCGCGATTGCCTACTCATTGTCCGGGCCAAATTTGCGCGGCTGCGGAATCGAACATGATCTGCGGCGCAAACATCCTTATTTAGATTACGAGAATTACGATTTCGACGTCGTGGTCGGGAGCGCGGGAGATTGTTACGATCGTTACCTCGTGCGCATCGAAGAGATACGACAAAGCGCGCGCATTTTGCGGCAGGTGATCGAAAAGCTTCCGAGCGGTCCGATCAACGTTGCGGACTGGAAGAACATGACGCCGCCGAAATCGCGCGTTATGACCAAGATGGAAGAACTGATCCATCATTTCATCGTCGTCACGGAAGGACTCGACGCGCCGCCGGGCGAAGTTTATTTCGCGGCGGAAAACCCGAAGGGCGAGCTTGGTTTTTACATTAATAGCAAAGGCGGCGGTGTACCGCACCGGCTGAAAATTCGGGCGCCGTCATTTGTTAATCTCAGCATCCTGCCGGAGCTTCTGCCCGGTTGCATGGTCAGCGATATTGTCGCCGTGCTGGGCAGTCTGGACTTCGTCATGGGCGAATGCGACAGATGAACATGTCGCCGAACCTTGTGAAACAAGGCAGCTCCTTCAATGGAGACCAACCAATGCGTGAAAATTACAAAGAGAAGGAGCTGGGCGACCCGGCTGATTGTCTCAATCGGCTGCCTTTGGCGCGAAGCGGGTCGAGCTTGCAATCAATGGCGCGGAGCGGAGTGAAAGCGCTTCTCGTGCTCGTGCTCATGCTCGTAATCGGGATTTCGTGCGTTGGTAAGCGGATCACAAAAGCGAACGTGGACGAAGTTGCCGAGGGGATGTCGAAAAAACAGGTGGAATCGATTCTGGGCCCGCCCACGTCCATCGACAACAAGGATTTCCTCATCATGAAGAAGACGACCTACGTTTATCGCCAGGGAAAAGATGTAGTGACGATCGTCTTCAAGGACGACAAGGTGCAAGCGAAGGACAGCACGTTGTCCGAATAAGTCTTCTCTTCCGTGGACTCGACGAGCACGCACGTTCCCGCCGAGCTGGAGCGGAAA
>JBAQJG010000544.1:0-2417 GCA_049300145.1 Chthoniobacterales bacterium
ATTCCGCTCACCTGGACGAACTCGCCAGCCGGGATCATCGCCGCGTGGCCAAGAACGGTGATCAGGTCGCGCTGGCCGCGGGCCTTGACGCGCAGCACGCAGAAGCCGTTCTCCGGGTTGTGGAAGGTCACGCGGTCGACCAGCCCCGCCAGGACCTCGGTTGGCGTGCTCGTCTTTGGTGCGTGCGGCATCGGGGTATGATGGAGATCAAGATCCTGGGACGCTATCGGATCAAGCCGGCGAGGGGGGCAGGGGGCGTTTGCAACCGGAAGAAGGCCTTGAAGGCGCGGGGTGCCGCTTGGCTCGACAGAATCGGCGCTGCCCTTGGAACACTGAGCTGAGCCGGTGATACTCCTGGCGCGAGACTTGCCGCCCGGACGATCCGAGAAGCGTGGGGCTTCGGGCTCGGTGTGGCGGCGCTTAACGTGATGGAGAGTAGAGCAGTCTCAGACGACGATTCGCTCGGCTAACTGAACGACCATCGCTCGCGCTGTGGCGGCGCTCAGACAGGTCGCTCGCCCTCGATCGTGACCCGGTGCATGACCCGGCGCTGGCCCTGATAGTCGTTTATGGCGTTGTGCTGGACACAGCGGTTGTCCCAGAACGCGATCGAATTCGCCCGCCATCGGAAGCGACAGGTGAATTCCGGCCGTACCGCATGCCGATAGAGCCAGCTCAACAGCGGCGCGCTCTCCTGCTCGGTCATGTCCTTGAAGCGGACCGTGAAGTTGCCGTTGACATAGAGGCACTTGCGTCCGGTCTCGACATGGGTGCGCACGACCGGGTGCTCGATTTCGCCATGCGCCTCTTCGGTGTAGCGGATCTTCATCGAAGAGGGCAGCCCGGCGAGGGACCGGGCGGGGTTGACGCCATAGATGCGGCCGGCGCTGTGAATCGCAGTCATCCCGCCGAGTATCGCCTTCATGCCGTCGGACAACGCATCATAAGCGAGGTATTGGCTGGCGAACATCGTGTCGCCACCGACGGCCGGAACCTCGCGTGCGTAAAGCACCGAGCCGAGCGACGGCCGTTCGAGATAACTGACATCGGTGTGCCAGCCGCCACCGAAATTGCGTGTCTCGTAAGGCTCCTTGCGGACCTCGAGGATGTGCTGATCCTCCTCCGCGGGCTCGACGAAATCGTGGATCTGCAACTCGCCAAACCGGCGGCCGAAGGCGAGATGCTGTTCCGGGGTCAAATGCTGGTCGTGAAAGAAGATGACCTGATGGTCGAGCAATGCCTGGCGGATCTCGCCAATGACCTCGTCGGAGAGCGGCCGGGAGAGATCGACGCCGGCGATTTCGGCGCCGAGCGCGCCCGCGATCCGCTGAGCGGAAATCGTGTTGTAATTCATCGTGCATCCTCCCTCACAGCGACGCATGGCCGACCAACCAATTGGCGGCGATATACGAACTCCGGCCGCGTGGCAACTCGTCGATCTCCTCGAGCAGGGCCGAACCCGACGTGCAGCTTTCCAGAGGCATGCACTACCTCCCGGACAATGCTACTTCGAAAAACGTGCAGCAGCGCGTCGGGCCTCCGCGTTAGGAGAATCCTCGCTCCTTAACGGAGACATCAATCACGTCTGAACCAAAGCGCCTTTTTCCGTATCGAGGCGCGCCCGCGGGCCGATCAGGCTGCCCTCTTCAACCCCGGTCAGCCGATCGATGTTCGACCGATCCGGACCGGAGCCAAGCAATGACCGAGCTCATCATCGATGTGCGCGATCTGCAGAAGAGCTTTGGCACGCACACGGTCGTGCAGGGCCTGAATTTAGAGGTGGCCGCAGGCGAGGTGTGTGGTTTCCTCGGCGCCAATGGCAGCGGCAAGACGACGACGATCCGCATGCTCTGCGGTTTGCTGACGCCGGACGGCGGCAGCGGAACCTGCCTCGGGTTGGACATCGTCTCGCACGCATCCCGCATTCGCCGTCAGGTCGGCTACATGACCCAGCGCTTTAGCCTCTACGAGGATCTCACGGTGTTCGAGAACCTCGATTTCGTCGCCCGTGTCTATCAGATGCGTAACCGCCCGCAGGCGGTGAAGAGCATAATGGAGCGAATGGGCCTCGTTGGGCGGGCCGACCAGCTTGTCAGGCACCTCTCGGGCGGCTGGACCGAGCTGCCTGTCCCGGGCTGGGGCACGGGGATTGAGTAGAAACCACAGAGGCATATATCCACGGCGGTTGGGGAAGTCCGACCGCATCGCTTTTCATGAGATCGAAGATGACGGCGAAATTCGGCCGAACTTTCGGCGTGTGCACATACTGCAGTGAAGCGAAATGGGTCTCAGCGGCTCATGTGCCCCAAAAACCTCTTTCCAAAGCCCTATCCCACAGACATGTGGACGGTTCCCGCATGTGATGACTGCAACCAAGGGTTTTCGAAAGACGACGACTATTTTCTGATCTTTGTGAT
>JBAQJG010000545.1:0-3831 GCA_049300145.1 Chthoniobacterales bacterium
GATATCGCGCCATGACCGCGCTGCTGCTGCTCGGTCCCTGGACGCCACTGCTTTTTCAAGGCCAGGAATTTGGAACATCGAGACCGTTCCTTTATTTTAGCGACGTGGGCGACGACAAACTTCGGGACGCGGTTCGCAAAGGGCGTTTCGAGTTTCTCTCGCAGTTTCCGTCACTTGCCAGCCCGGAAACTCAGCGGCAACTGCCAATACCCTCCGACCAGGAGAGCTTCACTCGCTGCAAGTTAGATTTCTCGGAGCGGAAAAAAAACAAACAACTCTACGATCTGCATGTCGATCTTATGAGACTCCGTCGCGAGCATTCGCGTCTTCGGGAACAAAGAATCGGAGGCTTGGATGGCGCTGTCCTCGGGCCGAGAAGCTTTGTCCTTCGCTATTTTTCGGAAGAAAATGACGACCGTTTGCTGCTTGTTAATTTTGGCGAAGCTCAGTTGCTCGAGCCCATGCCGGAGCCGCTGCTCGCGCCGCCGGTTGGATTTGAGTGGACCACGCTTTGGTCGAGTGAATCAGAGAGATATGGTGGACCAGGCGCCGTTACATTGCCAACGCAGGACTCTTGGACTTTACCGGCGGAAGCCGCGGTTGTGCTGCAACTCGTGCGCGAAACAGCGCCACGGCGCAAACCTAAGAAGCGCGGCTAAAAATCTGTTTGGCAACGCGTGCATGGTCTCATGAACAAGAAAGGCGAGATGAGTGGAGCGGTAGTGCGTTCAATGCCCTGGGATGGCGCACACATGTCGCGCGAGCTTTTGCTCAATCGCGAATGGCTCGTGACAAACGGACTCGGCGGTTACGCCTCCGGCACAGTCTCCGGCGCGGTCACGCGTCGTTATCATGGATTGCTCATCGCGGCATTGCCGGCACCCTTGGGGCGCATTGTGATGTGGAGTCACGTGTCGGAATTTCTCCGCTTCAGCGACCCTGATGTGGTTTCTCTCGGCGCGGAGGAACGCGCCGGTGGTCAACTTGATTTGAAAAGCGCCGACTACCTGAGCGAGTTCCGACTCGAGGATGGGCTTCCGGTGTGGACCTATCGTGTTCGCGAAGTTGTGGTTGAGAAACGCGTTTTGCTCCCTCATTTGCAAAATACGGTTCACATCAGCTACAAGGTGATCTCAAAAGGACTGCCGCCGCGACTCGAGTTGCGTCCTGCCTTCCATTTTCGACATCATGAAGCCCCGGTGGACGCGGATTTGGCCGCGCCTTACAAACTTACTGCAATAGATGGTCGTTACGAAATCGCCGCCGCGCGCCGAAAACTACCGCCGCTCCGCATGCAGCTCCACGGCCGCGAATCCGCTTTCACGATCGCTCCATCGAAAATTCCTCAAGTCGTTTATCGCATCGAGCAGCAGCGAGGTTATGCCTACGAAGGCGAACTCTGGAGCCCGGGGTTCTTTCGAGTGGATCTTACCGAACGAAGCACGGCGACGTTAGTTGCTTCAACCGAGCCATGGGATATTATCGACGTTTTGGGTCCCGAAGACGTTCTCGTGGCCGAATGCGAACGACGTGCGCGTTTGCTTCACGGTGCCATCCCAAAAGTGCGCCAAAATTTTCCGGCGGAACTGGTTTTCGCGGCCGACCAATTTGTCATTACGCCAGCAGGCCGCTTCGAGGAGGCGGCCCGCGCGCATGCCGCCGGCGACGAAGTGCGCACCGTCATCGCCGGCTATCACTGGTTCACAGATTGGGGACGCGACACGATGATTAGCCTGGAAGGTTTGACGCTGATCACTGGGCGTTGCCTCGAGGCAGGCTACATCCTGCGGACATTCGCGTATTATGTCCGCGACGGTTTGATCCCGAACATGTTTCCCGATGGCGCAAAGGAAGGGAAATATAACACGGCAGACGCTACGCTTTGGTTCTTTCACGCGCTCGGCCGCTACCTCGATCGCACCGCCGACCGCACAACGCTGCAGCTTCTTTTGCCGACATTGACCGACATTGCCGAACATCATTTGCGTGGCACCAAGTTCAATATTCATGTCGATCCGGCAGACGGTCTGCTCGCGCAAGGGCAGGAGGGTTACCAACTCACCTGGATGGATGCGAAGATAGGCGATTGGGTGGTGACACCGCGGCGCGGCAAAGCAGTCGAGATCAACGCACTTTGGTACAATGCTCTCCGATTGCTCGCGAATTGGTTGCGCGAAATCGGCGACGATGCGTCCGCGCAACATTACGACGAACAGGCCGAACGAGCGCGTGTTTCATTTAACAATCGATTTTGGTTCGCGGAGGGCGGTTACCTTTACGACGTTGTCGACGTTGACGGCGGCTCAAAGAATGATTCGTCGTGCCGGCCAAATCAATTGTTTGCTATCTCGCTCGATTACCCAGTGCTCGATGCGAAACATTGGAAATCGGTTCTGGACGTCGTGGAAAAGGAATTGCTTACGCCGGTCGGGCTGCGCACGCTTTCGCCTGACGATCCAGAATACAAACCGATTTACAGTGGCGATCTTCGTTCGCGCGACGGCGCATATCACCAAGGCACGGTCTGGGCATGGCTGATCGGACCATTTATCGACGCATGGCTGAAGGTTCATCCTCATGATCGCGCCGCCGCACGCAAATTTCTTGAAACCTTCCCGCTCCATCTGAGCGACAACGGTATTGGCACGATCAGCGAAGTTTTTGACGCACGCGAGCCGCACCTGGCCGGGGGTTGCATCGCCCAAGCTTGGAGCGTGGCAGAAGTTTTGCGCGCTTGGGCGAAGACCGCATGATCGGCGGTAGGGCGAGACTCTGTTGAGTCAAGGGCGCGATCTGGCTGGATGCGATTGTGCGCTATGTTATTCCGCCCCGCGAAGCTGGCCGAATCAAAACGCGTTTTATCAAGAAACTCCTTGCCGCCCTCAACGCCGCCGCCGAGAAAGTCATGTTTCCGGCCGGCGCAAACCGGTAAGTTCTTCTCTACGTTCGTCCGTACGGGCCGTTTTTGATCAATCAAGTCGCGTTTGCGCGACCCAGATTTACAGCGCATTACTTCCGGCAATGAAACTGCCGCTCGTTGCGATGTCGATTTTTTGCATGTCGATCTTTCTCGTCGCGAGCGCGACCAGAGCACAACAGGCCGAACGGCCCGGTGGAAGGCCAGTGGCGAGACCGAAACCCACACCGGAAATTTTCGCCGCGTTACCAAATTACGATGAGGAGACGGCGACGAGGCTCCAGATTTTTCTCGACAACAGCGATTTTGGGCCGGGGAAGATCGATGGCAAGATGGGCGAATTTTTTCGTAAGGCGCTCATATCTTACAAACATGCGCATGGCATGCGCGAAACCGGTTTCGTCGATCAATGGCTGCTTGATCAAGTGCCGGAGACGTTTACGACCTACACGATCAAGCCCGACGATCTGAAATTCATAGGGCCCGTTCCCACCAACCACTCCGAGCAAGCGAAATTGAAAGCGCTCCTTTACGGATCGCTCCTTGAATTTGTCGCGGAACGTTATCATTCCGCTGAGGCTTACATTCAAAAACTGAATCCCGGAAAAGATTGGGAGCATCTTAAACCCGGTGAAGTTCTCAAAGTCCCGAACGTGTTACCGTTTGAGATCGAAAAGATCACTGAAGGAAAAGTTCTTGAAAATCCGGCATTTGCCGCGCGCAAAATTTTTATCGACACGAAAGAACGCCTGCTCGAAGTCTTCGATGGCGACCAGTTGGTCTGCGTCTTTCCGATCACGCCCGGATCGACAACTCTGCCCGCGCCGGTGGGCACCTGGAAAATTCTCGGCATGGCGACGATGCCGTGGTTTCGCTACGACGAAGGCATGCTCAATTACGGCGTGCGCACCGAG
>JBAQJG010000546.1:0-9706 GCA_049300145.1 Chthoniobacterales bacterium
CAGTTCCCGAGGAAGTCCCGCCTAATACGTCGTTCACGACCTGACCGACAACCCCGCCGCCCGAGCCGAGAAGATTGTTTATGGCAGTAGTGGTATTCGTCAGAGTGTTTGCTGTGACCGTTCCGACTGGTGGAAGCCCGACTGTCCCTCTTGTCAAACCCGCAACGGGCCCGCCGCTGCTGTTCACGCCCGAAGGATCGATTAAGCCGATAGTATTCGCGATCCGATTTCTCGAAACAAAAATCACGTTCGTCCCAGCACCCATTACAAGGTTTGTTGGAACGAGCTGGCCTTTCGCCAACTGTTTCTTTTGCTCGTCGATTGCTGCTTGAATGAGCCCCATACTTGGCAACGGCGTCCCACTAGTAAACTTTACTAGAGTGGATGTATTTACGATGTGCTCAAGATTAACATCGATCGGATCGGGAATATTTTTGGCGTCCGGTCGCATAATTACCATCTTGCCGGCGCGGAGAAGTAACGAATCACCAAGGGCCCCGTTCCTCGACAAGCGCAAGCTTCCTTCAAGGACGAGCACTTTGATGTATTGTTTGGGGATATATTCCATCATGATCGTCGTGCCGGTGATGGCCGCCGTGACCGCCGCGGTGTGAATCTTCGCGCCCCCCAGTCCCTTCGGCACTTGAAGAAGCATGGACCCCTTCTCCAGCGTCATGTCGCGCGTCCCCGTTTTGAAACTGAAGAACGTCTCGGCCCCGAGGCGCGTCAGGGTGTTGTCTTGGAAAAGCAACTCCGAGCGCGATTTGGCCCCAGTTTGGAGGCCGAGGTCGTCTTTGATGATGTCGCGTATAGTGGCCGGATGGCCGCCTTTTGCCGGGTCGATTACGCTAACCCGGTTAATAATCTTGGTGACTTCTGCCGATGTAAGAGGACCCGCGGCCGATTGCTGGACACAAAAAATGCAGACGACAGCGACGACAATTAAAGAAAGATTGGTTTTAAGCATAGACGTTTGAATGGTTAATGTTTCGAAATTCACCACAATTATCATAATTATTGTAATTCGTCAACCAAATAAAACCGATCAATTTGAGTCGTTTCGGGACGGTGAAGACCCTGTTTGCGAATTCCTGAAACGGCGCAATTGGGCGAGCGGACCAAGCTGCCTCTTGGCCGCAACGCGGCAAGCATTACAACTATGCGTTCAGGCTTTGTCGGCATGTTTCCCGCTGCGTCCGAGATCATGTCTCGTCGGCGCACCATTGTCGTCGTTCTGCTCGCAGCATTTTGTGCGGGAGCCGCGACCTTGGTCGACTTCGCGCCTTCGGGCTATTACCTCCAGACCGAATCGCGGCTTCGCGATGTCATCGCTCGCTCGGGACGGACAACGCCAATCAATCCAGATCTCCTCTTTCTCGCGATCGATTCCGATTCCGTGACTTTGGATGAAGACCTCGATGTTAAGCGGCTGTTTCCGTCGAGTGCCAGCGATCCCGAGTGCCGGCGCGCTCTTGAGATCATGAGCAAAGGTTGGCCGTGGAACCGCGAAATCTACGCCAGGATTTTAGAGCGCCTCGTCCGCGCTGGGGCAAAGGTGGTCGCTTACGACTGCCTGTTTCCGGCGCCGGCACCGGGTGATGACGCATTTCGCGCGGCGCTCGATCAATTCAAGTCGCAGGTCCTGATCGGAAGTAACTTCGTTTCTCCCGCCGATGTTGATCGGTCGCGCCCCATTCCCTCCAGTTACGACCCGCCTGCGGAAACCTTGATCCCAAGGGCGAAGATGCCAGATAGTCGCGTCGGGTTCACCAATTTTTTCACCGACGAAGACAAGATTGTGCGCGGGACTCAATACCGCGTCGCCTTTCAAGAGCGCGAGCGTTCGACGGCAACCTACCTTTCGCTTTCGGCGCGCGCTGTCTCACAGGCTGGACATCCCGAGCTGGTTCCCAATGATCTGGCCGAGCATCTTGTGCGCTTCACGCCTCGATCGGGTTTCCGTCCGCATCCGGTGTTCGAAATCTTCGTGCCCGAATATTGGGAACACAATTACCGGTCCGGCGAATTTTTCCGGAACAAAATCGTCGTCATCGGAGCGGAAGGAAAATGGCAGAGGGACGAATTCGCGACGCCGTTCGGCCTGATGCCCGGCGCCGAACTCCATCTCAACGCCGTTAATGCACTGCTGCACGGCGAATTCCTGAAAGAACTTTCGCCGTTTGCCAGAGTGGCTGTCACAATTTTGGCGACACTCCTTGGAGCTGCACTTTGCTTGGTGATTCGGTCGCCGTGGCTGCGTTTGCTCGCTCTTGGCGGACTTAACGGAGCTGGGCCATTTTGCAATCTTTGGTTTTACAATCATCAAGCGCTTTATCTTCCCTGCCTTGCCCCGCTCCTGGCCCTCAACTCAAACGTTCTCTTCTGCCTGGTTTCGGATTTCACCTTCGAGCTCATCGAGGAAGCCAAACTAAGATCGACATTGCAAAAGCGGGACGATCTCACCCATATGATCGTTCACGACCTTCGGTCGCCGCTGACCGTCGTCACGGGCTACGTGGATGCGCTGGAGGAAATGGCTTCCGACAAACTGAACCCAAGCGAAGCACAGTGTGTCGCCGAAGCGAAACGTGGCGCCCACGACATGGCCGATATGATCACGACCCTGCTGGACGTCGGTCGCCTCGAGGCAGGCGAAATGCCGCTTCGCTTACAATCCAACGATGTCGCGCAGATCGTGCGCAAAACTGCGAGTCGATTTACTCCTGTGCTCCACGGCCGCAACCTTCGTTGCGACGTGCCCCCCGAACCGGTCTCAGTCTCTTGCGACGCCGATGTGATTCGCCGCGTTCTCGAAAACTTGATCAGCAATGCGCTGAAGTTCACAAGATCAGATGGAACCATCCGGGTGACGGTTGAGCGCAACGTGGCGGATGTGACGATCTCGGTGAGCGACGACGGCCAGGGCATCCCGCCAGATCAGCACAAACACATCTTCGAAAAATTCGGACAGACAGAGAGCGGCAGCGAACATCGACATTCCACCGGCCTCGGCCTTGCCTTTTGCCGGCTCGCGGTGGAAGCGCACCAAGGAAAAATCGGCGTTCAGAGCGAACTTGGAAAAGGAAGCACGTTTTGGTTTACGCTCCCGATTCGGGATCAGTCCGAGCTAAACAAGATGTCGATCTCCGAAACCAGCGCCGTTGAAAAATCTTAATCGTTAATCAGCCTGTTATCGCAAAAGAAATAGGGCAGCGGATTATCGCTTTGGGCGTAAAGCGTTCAATTGCGGCAAACGATTCATCGACGGATTGAGCGGCTGTCTGTTACATTCCTCGCGTCGATGAACCCGTGAGCGAGACCGTAATCGATCCGCGCTTTCGAAATCGCGAACGCCAGCCCGGTCTCGATCTCCTCCGTGCGCTGGCCATCATCGTCGTTGTTATCTATCACGCCGGCATTTTCGGCTTCGCGCTTCCGAATCATTGGCATCGCTTCGGCTGGGTCGGTGTCGATCTTTTCTTCGTCCTCAGCGGTTATCTCATCGGCGGACAACTGCTCGCGCCGCTCGAGCGTGGGCAAGGCATCAATTTCCCGCGCTTCTTCGTGCGCCGCGCCTTGCGAATCCTGCCCGCTTACTTCGTCATCCTCGCGATTTACTTTTCCTTGCCGTCTGTGCGCGAATTTCCAGAGATATCGCCGCTCTGGAAATTCCTCATCTCGGTGCAAAACATCGGCCTCCACGGCGGCACCGCTTTCTCTCATGCCTGGTCGCTTGCGATAGAAGATCAGTTCTACCTGGCGCTGCCGTTGGTTCTTTTGGTCGTTGGTCGGTGGAAGCGTGCCGGCGTCATCATTGCATGCGCCATCGTTCTGGGCGGGATCGCCCTCCGCGCCTTTCTCGCCTGGCGAAACCCCGGCGACACCGGCGTTTCTGACCGCGGATTCCAACTCTGGATCTACTATCCGACCTGGACGCGACTGGATCCGCTCGTTTTCGGCGTTGTGCTCGCGGCGATCGAGAAATTTCGCTCGAACTGGTGGGAGCGGCTCATGGATGCGGCGCGCTGGCTCTGGATGCCCGGCCTCGCCGCCATTGTTTACGGCTTATATCTGGGCGAGAACGATCTCACCATTGCGACCTGCATCTGGCAATTTCCGCTCATTGCTCTCGGCATGGCCGCGTTCCTCGTCTGCGGTGTCAGTCCACGTCTGCCGTTCCGGCGAATCGAAGTGCCCGGTGCAGCCTTCTTCGCCAGCATCGCGTACAGCGTTTACCTGAGCCACAAGCTCATTATCCACGCTGCGATCCGATTCTGCTCCAATCATAACATCGCGCTCACATCAATTCCGGCCATTCTCCTCGTCGAGCTATTGATCTACGCTGCCGGCCTCATCCTTTTCCTGTCGATCGAACGCCCGTTCCTCCAGCTCCGCCATCGCCTTACCCGTTAGCTATTTCCCAGATCTGGCCTATAGTTATCGATGTCTAAACCCTCTGGTGCCTCTTTTTCACGTCGGATGCCCGACAACATTACCGAAGAGTTGGTGGCCGTGCTTTCCTCCAAGTCTTCGTTCGAATTCAAGCCTTTGTTCGACATCATCCTGCTTAATCTTCGGGAACGAAACGCTGCCAGTGGCGGCGAAGAGATGCTGCGCCTGCGTTCTTATGAAAAGCTTCAGGGCCTGGTCAATCAGGGCGCGGTAACGAGGACGGTCAGCGGCATCACCAAAAAATATAAAGGAGTCGCGTCGCGTATGGTCGGGCTCAAAGCGGAGATGAAGGTCTTACGTGCCGAGTGGAGTCAGAAACTCCTGAGTAAAGCTGCCGCGCGGCGTTGACATCTGACCTTCTTGGCTCGCCGCCCGCTCGCGAAAGCTTTTCGGAGTAGTCTTCGCATGGGCGGCTGATCTCTGATTTGCGTTGCGCCGTCGATCAGGCGATGGGCGGTCCCAGCGTGGATAATCTTTCGGTCTTCTTTCTCGCTCAAGGCGAACAATCCGCCGATGCCGTGATGGCGCGGCTGACCGCGTTCATACGTGCCGCAAAGCAAACTCTCGATCTTGCCGTTTATGACATGCGGTTCAGTGATCCACTCCGCGCCCAGTTAGTGTCGGCTTTGCACGAACGAGCAGCGGCAGGTGTGCAAATCCGTTTTTGCTACGACGGCGACAAACCATCTCAGCCAAATGTCGCGGCCGGTCAGGACCCCGCTCCCGCCGGCACCGGCGCATTTGTCCAATCGTTAGGCTATCCCTGGCGTCGCATTGCCGGCATGAAGCTCATGCACAGCAAATTTATCCTGCGCGATCGACAATCGCTCTGGACTGGCTCGACCAATATGACGGACGACGCTTTTACCTTAATGGAAAACAATATTCTCGAGATCGATTCTCCGTCGCTAGCCAATTACTACGCTCAGGATTTCGAACAGCTCTGGGAAAAACAAAACTTCGATCACACCGGCGACATTCACACCGTTCCCGTGCCGCTGACCTTTTCCGGTCAACCGGCCGAGGCGCGCGTCCTGTTTTCTCCGGGCTGCGGGTTGGAAGCCGATTCCGAAATCGCGAGGCGCGTTCGCTCGGCGCAGCGTCGCGTCCGCATCTGCAGTTTATTGATCAACTCCGGCACTCTCATCTCCGAGCTTGGAAATTTGTTGCGCGCAGGCCGCGTCGCCGTGGATGGAATTTACGATCGTACGCAAATGGCCGAGGTTTATGTGCAGTGGCAGGATGTGCCGCAAAATCGTTGGAAGATCGGCGCGCTTAAAGAGATCATCACGCGCGCCGGTCTGGTCGGAAAAAACTCAACTCCCTACACACCGAACGGGCGCCACGATTTCATGCACAACAAAGTCCTTGTGATCGACGACAGCGTGATCACCGGCTCCTACAACTTCTCCCGCAGCGCCCAATTCAACGCCGAGAATATCCTCTTCATCGAAAGCGCGCCGCTCGCCGAGGCCTACAGCGTTTACATCGACCACCTGAAACGGAAATACGGAACCCCTGTCGCGCCGTAGCTTTGCGGAGGAGGATGACGTAGGCGGGTGACCTCCTTGGCTCGCCGTAGTCCCGCGACTGCGGGACGAAGGCGGCTGACCTCTGTCTTCTGTTGCCATCAATCTACAAAGTCCGCGATTGACCGATATTTCTGCGTGAGCTCCCGGATGCGGTGGTCGTAACGGTGAAGGTGGCGGATTGCACGGTAGATAAGCCAGGAGCCGAGCACGATCAGACCCAAGTTTAGGAGCAACAGCGGCACCAATAGAGGGATCACGGCACCAATATTGTAATAGCGCGAGGTCGCGATCAGCACGCTCAGGACGGACAGAGGCAAAGCGAAGACGGCGATACCGGTACGCAGAGTCGCGAGCGCAGTTCGTTTCTCAGCGAGGAGCACCTGGATCTCGCCAAGGATGAGATTATCCAACTCTGGTGGTTCGTGCGTTTCCATACTCATTTGCTTTCCAATCTAATCGATTCGGCACAAAACTCGGTCGAAAAATCGAGTCGAACTCTGTGCTCTCTTCTCTGTGAGCTGTCTCCTTTCACTAATCACTTTTTCACTAATCACCAATCACGATTCGCCATTCCGCCGCTGCGGCTGACCTCCTTGGCTCGCCGAAGTCCCGCGACTGCGGGACGAAGGCGGCTGTCCTCTCTCTTGTCAGCCAAATGTCACCACGATTTTGCCGAAGCTCGCGTTGGATTCCATACGCTCATGCGCGTCGCGGATTTCATTTGCCGGATAAACACGGTCGATGATCGGATGAATCGCGCCGCGTGACACCAGAGGGAGAACGGAAGAGGCAAAGAGCCGCGTGGCCTCGGCTTTTTCTTCAATCGAGCGGCCGCGGAGCGTCGTGCCGATAATCGTTAGCCGTTTTCGCAAGAGCAGCCCGAGGTCGATCTCCGATTTTGTGCCGGCCATTGTGCCGACGCAAATCAACCGGCCGCGTGACGCGAGTGCTTCGAGATTTGCGGCCAAGTAGTTGCCGCCCACGAGATCGATAATGACATCGACACCGGCGCCATTCGTCCATTTCTGCACCGCTTCCACAAAATTCGCCGGCTGACTGCCCACCGCCGCGCTCTGATCGAGCCCGAGATTTAGTTCATGGAGCCGCTGGAGCTTGTCCGCCGTGCGCGAGGTCCCATAAACCGTTGCCCCGGCGGCGTGGGCCACTTGAATTGCGGCCGTGCCAACTCCGGACGCGACTGCGTGAATGAGAACGCGCTCGCCCATGTGAAGGCCGGCCCGCGTGAAGAGCGCGTCGTGCGCGGTAATAAAAACTTCCGGCATCGCGCCCGCTTGAACCCAATCCAGCTCAACCGGAATGCGAGCGAGAGTGCTCTCCGACGCGACGACAAACTCTGCCTGCGCGCCGCCACCGGTGATTCCAAAAACGCGATCGCCGACTTTCCAAGTGCGAACCGCATCACCGACCGATTCGACTTCGCCGGCGAACTCCATACCCGGGATGTTCGGAGGATAACCCGGCGGCGCGGGATAATGTCCGCGCCGCTGCAAAATATCAGCGCGATTCAATCCTGCCGCATGCACCCGCACGCGCACCCGATCTGCTGTTGGGGCCGACGGAGTGTCCACCTCTTGCACACCGATTCCCTCAACTCCGCCATAAGATGTGATGACGACAGCACGCATTAGTCCGGATATTCGTCGCGGGCTTGGATTCGGACAAACGACTGTCTGCTTACCGCGCCATAGTTCCTAGATGCTGGATGCTGGATGCTGGATTCTAGATCATGGTTTGATCAAGCATCTAGTATCTAGTATCCAGCATCCAGTTCGCCTGTAATGAAAAATACATTCGTGGCAATTTCTTCGGCCGGTCCGAATCGTGATTTATCGAAGGATACGCGGGAGCAACCTTTTTGGGATGAGCACGCGGAGTTTATCGATCAACTCGTTGCTGACGGTTTTATTTTTATGGGCGGCCCGTTGGTTGATGAAGGCGGCTCTCTTTTAATCTTCAACGCCGAAGATGAAAATGAAGTGAGAGAGAAAATGAAGAACGACCCCTGGTTGAAGCAAGGCATTCTGAAACAGGAAAGCATAAAGCGTTGGCAAATCTTTATCGATGAGAGGACCTCTGATCGCTGTCCTCTGATCTCTCTCTTTGGCTTTTACTTCTCCGCGCTAGTCGCGAAAGGCGGCGCGGCCATTCGCTCGACGCAGCTCGTGTCGAGGCCCTCGGCGCTTCCTTTGTCCATGAACTCCACGACGATCCGATCCGGACATCCGGGATCAGTTAACCCATCAAGGATATGGCCGGCCTGCGGAATGACTACGCGTCTGCTGTTTGGCAGAGACTTTGCAACTTCTTCGCCGTACTTCGGCGGCGTCACCGGGTCGAAGTTGCCGGAGAAAATGAGCACAGGAACCTTGGAAGATACCGGCTCGAGGAAATCGGCCGGTATTTTACCTTGCGGCCACATGCTGCAGGCGCGGGTTTGCTGAAATACCCGGTAATTGCCGAATGGATTACCGGCGTTGAGCTTCGCCGCTTCTTCCCGGTCGATGAACGGTACATCTTCCGCGCAGGTCACCGAGAGGTACATCCCGTCCGCGATGAAATCTGTCGGAGACGGCGAAATCGCTTCATGGAGAAAGGGCGCGAAATCGCCTTTTGCAGCCTGGTGAATGATCAGGGGAATTCGGCTTGCCTTATCGCGGCCGTACATCCAGTTGCGAATTTTTTCCGCGAAAATGTCGCGCTCAATTTCCACCATCACCGGCCCGGTTTTATCCGGCGGCGAATACTGCACTCGCGCCGGCTGGCGGCCTAATTGCGCCAGCACTGTGGCCCACTCGTCCCGGACTTGCGGGAACGCTTGCTGACATTGCGTGTCCTGCTCACACGCCCGAAGCAAGAGCTCCATTGCGCGCGCTGCGCCCTCCAAGTGATGCAACGGTATCTTCAGATACGTCGGCGCCACTCCGGCGATCGTTGCGGTATGCACTCGGTCCGGATGTTGACGCAGGTAAACAAGCACGGCGCGCGATCCGTAAGACAATCCGAATAGATTGACGCGTTCGTAGCCGAGCCAGCTTCGCACATCATCGAGATCATCCATCGCAATCGAAGTCGTGTATTGGGTAAGATCGGCATGCTGTTCCAGGGTTCGCCGCAGATTCTTTACGTAAGTCACCGGATACATCTCGCTCAGGTAATCCTGGGGCGTTTTCTTTACCGGTTCCGCCGTCAGCGGATTCGATTGTCCTGTTCCCCTTTGATCGACCAGCACGATGTCGTGTTTGCGACGGTATTCTTTGCCATCGGTCGCATAGAATATTGCGGTGCCCGTCGAAGCGATGCCCGGCCCGCCGGCAACATCGAACAACGGCTCGGTTTTGTTCTTTGGATCAAACGCCGGCAGCACGACAATGTTGAGATCGATCGTCCGCCCGGTGCGCGTTTGCCGATTTTCAAAAACGGTTAGTTTCCCGCAGAGCAATTCCTCACCGATTCCCGGCAATCGGCACGGCTTCAGTTTCGAAGAATCTTGACGGTGTCCGCAACCGTCCAACGCAAAAAAGCAGAGCAACGCTGCAAGAACGATCAGACCGATCGAACAGAAATAACGCAGCCTGCGCATCCGCCCGATGTCATTCGTCGTGCCCAACCAAATCCACAATGAAGCTTTGTATCGCAAAGTTAATGTTGGGGAGGATCGCGCGGGGTTTTTGAAATAGGGCGCGTGTTGCGCGGAAAACGAG
>JBAQJG010000547.1:0-2237 GCA_049300145.1 Chthoniobacterales bacterium
GTGTGCATAGTTTTCCAAAACAAAGAGCGCGTGTTTGGAACCAATTTCCTCGACTTCGGCTTGCAGCGCCGCCGCGATCTCGCAAGTCGCCTCGTCGGTGATGATCGTGATCCGCTCGTGTGGTTGAAGGCGAAGGCAAACCTGGATGGCATTGCGCGCACCGGGTGCGAATTCGGCGTCGATTGCGTCAGTGGTCAGGCGATCAGGCATTTCGAAGTGCTCAGTTTTACGCGGAAGTCAGGCACGGGCAAACTGACTTTAATCCAAAGCGAAGTTTAACAACCGCTCATTTTCAACACGGGATACAGCCGCCAGCCGCTGGTGTCATTCTGGACATCTCTACTGAACAAAGGTTGGGCAGAGCGGAAAATCGGGAAACGACTTGTCGAAGCTTCAGCTAAAGCACATTAAGCTCGCCACAGTCCAAATCAGCCGGTCTGCCTGACTTCCACGTTCAATCCCTCGTACGTTTCCGCGACGATTTGATCGACAACCCCTTTCATGTTGCGTGTGTGTTCCCAAGCGGCCAGCTGTCGATCAGCGCCGGTGCCTTCGCGCATGATCCGCTCGACGTGCGCCATTTCATTTTTACTGCCAAGCTCGTTCACCTCGGTTGAAATAAACTCAAGCAGTTCATTTAGCAGACCCCTTGTTTCAACTTCGGTTTCCTTACCGAAATCGATCAGTTTGCCGTCGATGCCATAGCGCGAGGCGCGCCAGCGATTTTCATCAATCAGACGGCGTCGATAAATGCGAAAGCTCATGTTTTGCCACTGCAATTTGTGCAGCTTGGCGATAATGGCCTGAATCAGCGCCGCCATCGCGAGCGTGTCATCCACGCGCGATTGCGCATCGCACACCCGCACCTCCAGCGTGTCGAAAAACGGATGGAGCCGAATGTCCCACCAGATCTTCTTGGCGTTATCCACGCAGCCGGTTTTGACCAGCAGCTTGCAGTAATCTTCGTACTCGGAAAGCGATTCGAACGCGTCCGGAATGCCGGTGCGCGGAAAGCGTTCGAAGATTTTGAGCCGGTAACCTTTCAGGCCGGTGTTTTGTCCGACCCAAAATGGTGAATTCACCGAGAGCGCGTAGATGTGCGGCAGAAAATAGCGCGCCTGATTCATCACGTGGATGGCGGTTTCGCGATCGGGAATGCCGACGTGCACGTGCAAACCGAAGATGAGATTCGCGCGCGCGAGTTGCTGCATGTCCTTGACGATTTCCTGATAACGCTCGCCTTGAGTGATGAGTTGATCGCGCCAGTGGGAAAACGGATGGGTGCCCACGGAAGCAATCTTTAATCCGCTGCGGCCGGCGAGTTCCGCCAGCTTGCTGCGCAAATCGGTGACGTGGGCGCGGGCTTCGACAATCGACTGGCAGATTTGCGTGCCGAGCTCGACGACCGATTGGTGCATCTCCGGCTTGATCTGCTCTTTGAGCATGACCTTCCCGCCTTCGAGAATCTCCTGAATGTGCGAACGCAGCTCGCGCGTCTTTGGATCGACAATCGCGAACTCCTCCTCGATGCCGAGAGTGAAGGTGTGATCTTTCATTCGTACGATAGGGGCGGATTGGAGCCTGCACGGAGCAGAGCGAAAGTGAACCGTCCGTAGGATTTTCGCCGCATGCGCGGTAAAGACAAATAAGCCGGACGATTGCTTCAAGCCAAATCGCGCTTGTCAACCCGGAGGCGGACGCTAAGCTTGCGCTCCCACGGGGGATTTTGCATGTCGTTGGCCAGCTTACTTTCTGCCGAGCAAATCATCCCCGAGATGAAGGCAACCGAGCGTTGGCCGGCGATTGTCGAGTTGATCGATCTGCTCGTCGGGCTGGGCAAAATCAAGAACGCCGATCGCGACAGCATTCTGGCGTCGCTCAAACAGCGCGAGGAAACGATGAGCACTGGCATCGGCTTCGGCATTGCCATTCCGCATTGTTCGTCGGACCGCCTCGAGGACGTGGTCGCGGCCTTTGGAAGATCGACCACCGGCATTGAGTTCGACGCGCTCGATAATGCGCCGGTGAAATTCGTCGTCCTTTTTATCGTGCCGAAAAATCAATTTCAGACCCATTTGCGCACGCTGGCTTCAATCGCGAAGTTTTTGAACGACCGGGCCACCCGCGAGAGTTTGGCGGTGGCGAAATCAGCCGAAGAAATCTTATCGATCTTTCGCGACCGGTCACAAAAATGAGCCGGGTCGCGCGGTGATGTAGATCGATGGAGCAGTCGTCGC
>JBAQJG010000548.1:0-1754 GCA_049300145.1 Chthoniobacterales bacterium
AGTCTATCGCCAGCACTACCAGCGCCTGCGCGAAAAGAAAGAGACGGCGCCGAAAAAGTTGGCGCACGCGAAATAACTTCGCTATAAGGCGGACATGGCCAGTTTCAACAAAGTCATCTTGCTCGGAAATCTTACACGCGACCCCGAGGTGCGCTACACGCCCAAGGGAAGCGCAGTCTGCGACCTTGGCATTGCGGTCAATCGCGTTTACACAACCGAGGGCGGTGAAAAACGTGAAGAAGTCACTTATGTCGATGTTGTTCTTTGGGCGCGGCTGGCCGAGATCGCGGGCGAATATTTGAAAAAGGGCCGCCCCATTTTCATCGAAGGCCGTCTGCAAATGGACACCTGGGACGACAAGCAAACTGGTCAGAAACGAACGAGGCTTCGCGTCGTTGGCGAAACGATGCAGTTGCTCGGCAGCAGACCGAGTGGCGCCGGGGCGAGCGGTCCCGCTGAAACCACCGATGAAGATCGACAATCGCGCTCCAGCGGCAAACCGCCCGCAGCTCCGGCGAAATCGGCCGCACCTTCTGAGCCGGACGAGGACGAAATTCCGTTCTGAATTCGTAATGCATCTGCCGCGCGGTCGACCAGCGGCACTTCTCGGTCTTGGGCATTTGCGGAGATGGTAGGGTGAGATTCCGTCGAGCCGATGAGTTTTCGCCGGCTCCGCAGAGCGCCGCTCCTACCGAAACTTAATTTGATTCAACGCTAGTCAATGAACTCCACTCAAGCCTGTATCGCGCTGAACATGCTGCCAACTGTGGGGCCAGTGCGGCTGCGAAAACTGCTGGAAATTTTCGAAGAACCCCAGCGAATTCTGGCCGCAAACCGGAGCGAGCTTCGAGCAGCCGAAGGAATCGGAAACGAAGTTGCAGATCAAATCGCAAACTGGGAATCGATTGTCGATCTTGCAGCCGAGCTTGATCGAATCCGCGAATTCGACGCGACGGTAATCACACAAGAGTCGCCATCGTATCCGAAATCGCTGCGCGAGATTCACGCGCCGCCCATTGTGCTTTATGTTTGGGGTGAATTGCAGGAGCGCGATCATCACGCCATCGGCATTATCGGCGCGCGGCGCACGACCCATTACGGCACGGAGTCGGCGAAGAAACTGGCGTATCAACTTGCCTACGCGGGCTTGACCGTGATCAGCGGTCTCGCGCGTGGAATCGACACCGCTGCGCATCAAGGTGCGCTCGCGGCGAAAGGACGCACCATTGCGGTGATCGGCTCTGGATTGTCGAAGTTGTATCCACCGGAGAACCGCGGGCTCGCGGAAAAAATTCGGGGCGGAAATGGGGCCATCGTTTCCGAGTTTTCCATGGAGATAGAACCAGATCGTCAAACTTTCCCGATGCGCAACCGAATCATTGCTGGTTGGAGCCATGGCGTTCTAGTAGTTGAAGCTGGGTTGAACAGCGGCGCGCTCATCACGGCGTCACAAGCACTCGAACAAGGCCGATCAGTTTACGCGGTGCCGGGCCACATCAACGCGCCGAGCGCATTGGGATCAAACCGTCTCATCCAGCAGGGTGCCAAGCTAGTCATGGACGCGGGCGACATTCTGGATGATTTGCAGATTCTTTTGCCCGAAACAAAACCGTCGCCCGACGCGGCCGCGCGAACGCTGCCGGTGCTTTCGGACGAGGAGCGCCGCGTCTATGACGCGATCGAATCGACTGAAACGGCGATTGATGACATTGGCCGAAAATGCCAGCTCCCAAGCGCGACCGTCTCTTCCGCTC
>JBAQJG010000549.1:0-12565 GCA_049300145.1 Chthoniobacterales bacterium
GCAAACATCCGACATCTGACATTTTGCTTACGCATCTAGAGGAGGGAATCGGGATCGCTCTCGATTTCAAAGGAAGCCGCATGTTTCTCACCGATTTAGCCGGCTCGATTTATACCGCCAAGCTCGACGGGACAGAAAAGAAACCGCTGCTCGTCGCGCAGGGAAATCTCACCGGCATCGCGCACACGGAAGTACCCGTTGGATCGTAAATCGTGAATCGTTGAATCGTTAAACCAAACCAAACAAATCGGAGAAAATTATGACTTATAATAAACCAATTAAACGAATAGCCATTGTCGGCACCGGAGTGATCGGCGCCAGTTGGGCGGCTCAATATCTCGCGCGCGGATTCGATGTCATCGCGACCGATCCCGCGCCGAACGCCGAAGCCAATTTGCGCAAATACATAGACGAAGCCTGGAAGGACCTGACCAACATCGGCCTCTCCAAAGGCGCATCCCGCGACCGCTTGACGTTCGCAAAGGATCTGAAAGAGGCGTTGTCGAACGCGGACTTCGTTCAGGAAAACGGACCGGAGCGTCCTGATTTCAAGATGAAGCTGTTCGCGCAAATGGACGATGCCGCGCCGATCGACTCCATCATTGCGTCGAGTTCGTCCGGAATCACGCCGAGCGTGATGCAATCAAAATCCAAACACCCCGAGCGTATTCTCGTCGGACACCCGTTCAATCCTCCGCACATCGTTCCGTTAGTCGAAGTTGTCGGGGGGACGAAGACATCGCCGGAAGCGATTCAACAAGCGATCGCATTTTACGCGTCGATTGGGAAGAAACCGATCCATTTGAAAAAGGAACTTCCCGGTCACGTCGGAAACCGACTGCAAGCCGCGCTCTACAAGGAGATCATGTATCTGATTCAGCACGACGTGCTGAGCGTTGAAAACGCAGACGTGGCGGTGAGCTATGGACCGGGACCCCGCTGGGGAGTGATGGGGCCGAGTTTGCAATGGCATCTCGGCGGTGGCACCGGCGGCATCAAACACTTCATGGATCATCTAATGGATCCATTGACCGCCATGATCAAGACTCTCGGCACGCCTGACGTTACGCCGGAGCTCAAGCAAACGATTGTCGAAGGAGTCTTGCGCGAAGCGGGCAATCGTTCAGTGGAAGAGCTGGCACAGGAAGAGAACGAACTGCTCATCGGGCTGTTGCGTTCACGCGCACAGGCTGAAAACGGGACAACGGATGGAAAGACGAAACAACTGGCTGCATAAAGGAACAACAATGGACTCAAACAACCAAACAATCACCGTCACGCGAAACGGAGTTTCGCAGAACAAGCGCGTTCCCAAACAGATTTTGGGAGCGAGGACGAAAACAGGCTCCGTCAATAACGGATTAACCGAATCGCTCGAATCAAGACTTAGCAATCCTGCGTCATCGCCGGACTTCGATCTGCACGCCGCCACAGATGAAGTGTTAAAGGACATCGGGTTAAAGACGTCGGACGCCGGAGGCAAGCTCACATTTTACGGACAAGATCCAATTCTTCCAAGCCCGATCCGGTTCGGGACGATGGCCGCTATCGGTTTGGCCGCGAGGAGCGTTGCGCTAGCCGCACTTTGGAGACAGACCACCGGCGAAGGACAGAATATCTCGGTGGACGTGCGCAAAGCGCTGAAACGTTTCTGCGGATTCTTTGAGGGCAAATGGGAAACCATCAATGGCCGGCCGCCCTCCCCAGGTGGCTATGCGGTTAGCCCATTCCTAAAGATGGGGGATGCGTTTTTTCGCGAGACACGCGATGGGCGGTACGTGCTGGCCTTGGACATTTATCCTCAACTCCTCGTGCGCACCCTCGATTTTCTCGGCTGCAGCCCGAGTACCAAATCCATTAACGACGCCATACGCAAATGGAACGGTGTGGAACTGGAAGAGGCTGCTGCGGCCGAGGGACTAGTTCTGGCGATGGTGCGGACGAATGAGGAATTTCGTCGGGAACCCCAATACACCGACGTCCTCTCAAAAATGCCGCTCATCACAGTGGAGAAGATTGGCGAGAGCGACCCCGTTCCGCTCAAGGCGAGCGATAATCTTCCTCTCGCTGGTGTCCGCGCATTGGGAATGGGTCACGTGATCGCTGGAGCCGGGATGGGCAGAGACATGGCTCTATACGGCGCGGACGTGCTCAATATCTGGAGACCGCGCGATTCGGAGATCGAAGCTTTTGCTTGGGATGTCCAGGTGGGCATGCGTTCAACGATCCTCGACGATGCGAAGGAAGATCGAGAAAAATTCAATCAGCTTCTAAAGGATGCTGATGTATTTTTTGCCAATAAACGTCCCGGATTTCTGAAGAAGCACGGCCTCGATGCCGAATCGCTTTGCGCGCAGAAGCCCGGATTGATTCATGCGATCGTCGCTATGCACGGTGAGCAGGGACCGTGGTCGAATCGACCCGGTTTCGATGAGATTGGCGCGGCAGTGTCTGGCCTCTTTACGATCGAAGGTTCTCCGACTCGGCCGAAGCAGCCGCCAATTGTGCCCATTGCCGACAATGTCGTTGGCTGGTTAGGCACAACTGGAATTCTTGCTGCGTTGCGCCGGCGTGCAATCGAAGGCGGCAGTTATCGGGTCGTCGTTTCGCTGACAAGGACCGTGTTGTGGTTGCTCTCGTTAGGCATTTTCGACAAGGCTTACGCGAAAGCGACTGCGGACTCTACCGACGAGCACAAGTACATCGCTCCGGACCTGTTTACCGCGGAAACACCGCTTGGCACTTATCAGGGAATAACCGACCAGATCGTATTGTCGCGCACACCCGGCGCCTACCGAACCGTGCTGGTTCCGCGCGGCTCAAGCAAACCCGAATGGCTGGGAAAATGATCGCTTCGATACATAATATGCTCGCACTGATTAATCCCGCAGCTCTTCCGGCTCTTCGAATCGCCGCGACATTTTTCTTCATCATCTATTTGCTATTCGGCGCTTATATCTTTCGCAACCGTCACCGATTCTTTGACCGCGATCCGAACGTCGACAACGATATTCCGGCGGTTCGCAAAGTGAGGATCGAAGTCGTCACGATCCCGTGGTTCGTTTTGACCACGCTTATCCTGATTCTTCTTATCAGTTTCTGGCTCGCTTGATAAGGCGGCCGTCTGTTCGCCGCTGACCTGACCATCGCGGTCTGCGAGAAAAACCAAGATTCTCTGAATTTTCCGGTCTCAGAAGCTTGAGAAAGAGATTGATGAACGATGCTAATCTCAATTCTATCAATGGTGCGGATGAGCCGAGGCCGAAGACGCCGCGGGTAGTGATCGTCGGCGGCGGTTTTGGTGGTCTGGCTGCGGCCAAAGCCCTTGGGAAAGCGCCGGTCGAAGTCATTCTCATAGAGCGAACGAACCATCATGTTTTTCAGCCGCTTCTTTACCAGGTAGCGACCTCCGTACTCGCGCCGTCGCAAATGAGTTCGCCAATCCGCGAAGTATTGCGAAGACATAGAAATACAACGGTGCTCATGGGCGAGGTTACCGGCGTGGATAAAGCGCAGCGTTGCGTTTTTGTAAACGATGCGGATCGCGAGCACGTGCCGGTGCCTTACGACTACCTCATTCTCGCCACCGGTGCGCGACACAGTTATTTCGGACACAACGAATTTGAAAAGTTTGCTCCGGGTTTGAAAAGCCTGGCCGATGCCGTCGGTATTCGAAACAAAATCCTCAGCGCCTTCGAACAGGCCGAGGCGGAAGCAAATGTCGATCTTCACTGCGATTTGTTGACGTTCGTTTTGGTTGGCGCCGGACCAACCGGCGTCGAGATGGCGGCGGCGCTCGCTATTTTCGTTCGGACGTCATTACGTTCCGAATTCCGCCGGATCGATCCGACTTCAGCACGAATTGTTTTGATCGATGCCGCTCGAAACGTTCTTGGGACGTTTGCGCCGAGTCTGTCTGATGCTGCCGAGCTGCATCTGCAAAAGCTCGGAGTTGAAATCCATCTGGGCCATGCCGTCGAGAAGATCGACAGCGAAGGAGTCATTGTCGCAGGGGAGCGAATTGCGAGCAAGACAGTGATCTGGACGGCCGGTGTTACGCCTTCCCCCGCTGGAAAATGGTTAGGGGCGGAGACCGATCGCGCCGGTCGCGTGCGCATCCAACCCGACCTTAGAGTTCCAAATCATCCGGAAATTTTCGTGGTCGGCGATACGGCGTCGCTCGATCAGGACGGAAAACCGCTGGCGGGAGTTGCTCAGGTTGCAATGCAACAAGGACGCTATGCTGGAAAATTGATTCGGCGCCAACTTACCGGCAAGAGGCCGCCCAAGCCTTTTCGTTACTTCGACAAAGGCACCATGGCCGTCGTCGGCAAGGGGTACGCAGTTCTGCAGAGCGGGAAAATTCGTCTGCACGGTCTCCTCGCGTGGCTAGCGTGGGCTTTCATTCACATCACGTTTCTGTCTCAGCTCAGTCTGAAAATCAGCGTGTTCTTGCAATGGGGCTGGTTGTTCCTGACCGGACAGCGCGGTTCGCGTCTCATCGTGAATTATCAGCAATCTGAACCGGCACAAACCAGACAACCCAGTCCAGCCACCGCAGATCGGGAAACTCAGCCCGCGCATCTCGAAACCATTTTGACTAAGTGATGAAACTGATCGCGGCCGGAATAAGTCATAAGACCGCGCCGGTCGAACTCCGCGAGCAGCTCGCGGTAAAACAGTCTGAGATTGTCGATCTCGCATTTGTGCGGAAGTGCTCCGGCCATCTCGACGAAGTCGTTCTGCTTTCAACTTGCAATCGCGTTGAAGTCTACGGAACAACCCGAAGGGCAACGGGTCACATTAAATCACTTTTGCAATTGCTTTGCGCCGAGCCACGCGATTTGGTTCCGCACATTTATCTCTACGAGGGCGCCGCTGCCATGCGCCATCTGCTTCGCGTCGCAGCGGGTTTGGACTCAACGGCGCTTGGGGAAACTGAAATCACCGGCCAAATCAAAAATGCCTACGAGATCGCTTGCAACGCCGGACTGACCGGCCGCGTTTTGAATCGGCTGTTCCAAAGGGCGTTTCAGGCGACAAAAGAAATTCGGACTCGCACCGGGATCGGGCGCGGCACCGTTTCAATCAAAAGCACAGCAGTGGAATTGATTGGAAAGACCGATCTGTCGCAGCAATCGATCATGGTCCTCGGCGCCGGCGCGATGGCGGAGAGTTGCGTTCGTCTTCTAGTAAAAAAAGGCGCGCGATCCATCTTCATTTCGAGTCGTTCCTTCGACCGCGCCCTCGATTTGGCCACGCGCTGCGGCGGCGAAGCGGTTTGTTTCGGTTATTCCCTTTTCGAGATACGCGAGGTCGATGCTGTCATCGCCACGACCAGCAGCTCGGAGACGTTACTGAGTCGCGACGACGTAGACAATTTAATGACGGCACGGCGCAATCGACCACTGTTGCTGATCGATTTGTCCGTGCCGCGAAACATCGATCCGGCCGTAGGCGGGCTCGATAACGTTTCTCTATATAATATAGATGACTTGGAGGCACTGGCTCGCGAGGGCGTTCAGGCTCGCGAGCGAGAGTTGGCGGCGTGTCATCAGATTATCGAGGAGCACGTCGCGGAGCTGATCGAGAAACTTAATGCTGAAGACGAACGACTTTCGGCCGAAGAACGAAACAACCGCTGGGTGCCGGACCCGTTAGCAACTCCCTCAAATCTTCTTCCAACAGCGGCCTAAGGGGTATGAACTGTGTCCATGCGCGTCATAACTCTGCAGTTACTCCTAGCGATCGCAGTCGCCAATGGGCGGAATGATCCTCCGCCGAGCGCCGATCGGACTTGGTCGCCGCCGAACCTGTCGAATTATGAAAGTGAGCTAGCCGGCCAACGTTTTCACCAAGTGGAAGGCGGCTCGCACGTTTCGATCAATCCACGAAAGATCTACGGCCTCGCCGAGTTGATCGACATCGCCGAGCGAAGCAATCCCGACACGCGAGTCGCCTGGGAACACGCTCGACAGGCGGCCGCTGCGGTTGGTTTGAGCGAGAGCGCTTACTACCCGTTCCTCGTCGCATCCGCGGTCGCAGGCTACGATCGCGCCTTCATTCCGTTTCCCACATTGGCGTTTAACGAAAAGAAACTGTTGATGAACCCGAGTCTGCGCGATGTTTCGATCACGGGCGGTAGTTCGCTTGTCACAGAGGCTCAGGTTTATCGCGGAGAGTTGGACGCGAAATGGTTGTTGCTCGATTTCGGCGAGCGCAGCGCAACGGTCGCAGCGGCCCGGGAACAATTGATGATGGCTAACGTTGGCTTCAACGGGACTCATCAGAAAATTGTGTTTCAGGTAACGGATCGTTTTTATCAACTCGGGACCGCTCACCAAAAAGTTTTGGTGAGCCAAAGGGCATTGGAGGCCGCGCAAACGGTGGAGCAAGCCGTGCAGGCTCGCATTGACAACGGTCTTGCGACCAAACCCGAACTTCTTCAAGCGCAACAGCAGACTGCGCAAACCGCGTTCGATGTTGAAGCAACGACCGGCGCCGAGAGCGATGCGCGAGTTGCGCTGGTCGAGAGCATCGGACTGTTGCCAACCGTGCCACTGAACGTGGCCGACCTCGGGCAAAGATCGACATCCGATCAAACAAACGGTTCGGTGGACGAACTGATCGCACGAGCGTTGTCGCAGCGGCCCGATTTGGTGGCAAAGCTCGCTAATGTCCATGCGAAGGAAGACGGAATTCGCAAAGTTCGCGCCGAGTATTATCCGAAGGTCGCGATCGATGCGCACGTGAGCGAAACCGAGCTCGACGTCAGCATTGCTCACTCGGATTACTTTGGGGATCATCGCCCGACTTTGGGAGTTTTTCTGACGGCGAGCGTGCCGATCTTCGACGGCTTTGCGCGCGATCGCCAGATGGACATGGCAAAAGCCGAACTGCGGGCCGCCGAGAACGAACTCGCCGGTGCGCGCGACGGCGCCGTGCGCGAAGTTTGGAAAGCTTACACCGACTTCAAGACCGCGCTCCGCAAACAGGACTCGGTAGCCAAGCTGGTCACCGCATCGCAAAATGCGTTCGACGCGGTGCTCGAATCGTACAAGAACGGGCTCAGCACCTATCCGGAGATCGTTAGCGCACAGCGTAATCTGGCGTCGGCGCGAAGCGTAAGCCACGACACGCAGTCTGCGATTTTCACAGCCGCAACCGCTCTTGCGCTGAGCACCGGCGATTTGGCCCGTCCTTCATCGGACGCAGCCAGACCGATCCCAAAGTCGCCGCGGTCAATCCAAGCAGTGACGCCGTTCCGCAGATGAAAACCGGGATTTTAAGAGCTATCGCCGCCGGCTTGGTACTGCTTCTCATTGCGTTTGTCGCAGTGCAGCTCCTCAGCCATCACTCACCGACTGTCGATATTCTTGGCTCCTATTTTCCAGCGTGGATGGTCTGCATTGTTAGCGGACTGACGCTAACGCTCGTCGCGCATTGGATTGTTCAAATTTGCCACGTAAAGCCATACCTCGGTCCGGCGCCGCTTATCTATTCGTGCCTGATGATCATCTTCACGTTTGCGACCTGGATTCTTCTTTATCAAAACTAACATGCATCAACCCCGCACACCTTTGAACGAACAAGACGCCGTGACCTCACCGGACGATCGCGTTGAACAGCGCAATTTCGTCCGGCGGATCACATCCGTAATCATCGTCGCCGGCGCGGTGATCATCACACTCTACGTTTGGGGAATCATCGAACGACACCCGCGCACGGATGATGCGACCGCGCGGGCCAACGTGGTGGGCATTGCGCCGCGTGTGGCGGGTCAAATCCTCAAGCTCAATGTGCAGGACAATCAAGCGGTGAAAGAAGGCGACGTGCTTTTCGAAATCGACCCGGAGGATTACCGACTCATCCTGGAAAAGGCCAAAGCTGATTTGGCCGCCCTGGATCGACAGATTGCACAAGCGGGTAGCACCTTGCGGCGCCTGGAACCGCTCCTACCCAAGAGCTTTACGACCGCCGAAAACGTCGATGAAGCCCGAACTAAACTGACGACTCTACAAGCTCAACGCGAAGGTGTGGTGGCCACCATCAATCTCGAGGAACTCCATCTCTCCTACTGCAAGGTCATCGCGCCTTTTTCCGGACGTGTCATCAATCTCAACATTTCGGCCGGAGCCCATGTTACCACCGGGGTTCCTGTCTTCTCGTTGCTCGACACGAGCAAATGGTACGTCATCGCGAATTTTCGCGAGGCCGAAGTTCGGCACATGGCTCCGGGCAGCGAAGCGATTGTTTACCTTTTTTCCGCGCCTAACCAACGCTTCCGCGGAAAAGTGCAGGGAATCGGATGGGCCGTGAAGCCCGAAGGCGAGATCGATCTACCGCCCTCCGGTGTGCCTTACGTGAAACGGGAACTGAACTGGGTGCGCGTCGCGCAACGGTTCCCCGTTCGCATCGAGGTCGAAAATCCTGACCAAGATCTTTTCCGGATGGGCGCGTCCGCGGTCGCGATCATCAAAGGTCCGCCGCCAAAATAATTTTATGAGCGCGACGTTTGTCGAAGCGCGACCGATCGATTCCGATTGGCTTGGCTGGCTCAAACGCGAGCTTGCACCGACGAGCGCGCGCAAGATTAGAACAGCCATCATAGTCGCGGGCGCTGTTTTGTGCGTCATCATTTCGATGACGCTGCAAGTACCGCAGCTGGCTACCAGCGCCTACATGGTTTTCTTCGCCTCTAAGGAGAGCAAGCTACTCACGAAAATTACCGGAGTCGGCGGAGTCATTGTTCTGACCATCGGCATTGGCGTCACTTTCCTACTTTACAAATTCACTTATGGTCATCCAGAACTGCGCATTCCCGGAATGGCAATCGCGCTGTTTCTCGGAATGTGGTTGTCGCGCGTCCTTGTGATCGGGCCACTTGGATTCCTTCTCGGCTTTGTTGTCGCTGTCTCGCAATCCGTTGGCGAAGAAATTCCGTCACCTGAATATTTGGTTCGTCAACTTCTGTGGCTATGGGTGGCGCTGGTCTATGCCATCGCGGTTACCGTCGTGCTGAACTTGTTGTTTCTGCCGGACCCGCCGATGGCCGCCGCACGGCCGAAACCGAAAAGTCTCTTGGTGGCCGACGCGTTCACGAATCCCGCGCACTTGCATTTCGCCCTCAAAGTCACTTTCGCTGCGATGTTCTGCTACATCGTTTATGAGGCGATCGATTGGTCGGGAATCCATACGGCGTTCATCACCTGCACGTTCATTGCGCTGGAGAGCACTGAGGCAACACTCTACAAAGGAACTCTGCGAATCGTGGGCTGCGTGATCGGCGGAGCGCTCGCGCTTTTCTCCATCGTATTCCTCATGCCACACATGGAAACGATCGCGTCGCTCGTTGTGCTCGTCGCTTGTGCCTCGGCCATCGCGGGCTGGGTCGCGGCCGGAAGCCAACGAATCAGTTACGCTGGGTTGCAACTCGCATTCGCTTTTTTCTACAGCGTCTTTCAGGGGTATGCGCCCGACACAGATCTCGATAATGTCCGCAACCGTGTGGTCGGAATCCTCTTCGGTCTCATCGTTACCGGATTTGTTTTCCAATATATCTGGCCCGAGCCCGGTCGAATCGAATCGCAGACCTCACAATGAAATCGTGGAAGAATATCGTCTTTGCGTTGTCGATCTTCGCGTCCTGCGGTTGCGCCCATCTCGCGACAGTAAAGCAAACGCGGCCAATAGTTCCGGCAACCGGAAGTGACAAACAACTACAGCCGGCGATTCAGCGCTTGGCCGCTTGGGAACGAGAACAGCCGTTAGTTTCGTTAGGCGGCGACCTCTTCGCCGCCAGATTCTCGTTGAATGTTCTCGACCAGCAGCCGGACAACCTGTCCGCGCGAAATCTTTACAATTTCTCGGTGGCGCGCGCGGTTGCAAACGTCGAGCGCGCGAACATTCAACCGTGGCGACGCGAAGTTTCAGTAACTGTCGATCAAACAAACTATCTTCTTACGACTCCGAAGCCCGTCGATCAGGAACATGATCCGAGTCGATACGATTTGTTTCCGACCGACAGCTTGAAAATCAGCGGTCAATTTTTCAAAACGCATCCGTCGATAAGCGGAATCGGTGCGCCGTTGGTTGCTGTAGGTCGCGTAGAAAATCCGCGGTCTCGCGAGCAGTTTAAGCTTCGTCGTGTTTACGCACCGGTGACGGCGGTAATTAAATTCGCGGACAAGCGAGCGGAGTTGGAATTTATCGATCCGATGAAAACGGAGCGCGTCGCGATCGGCAAACGAACTTTCCCGTTGGCCATCGATCTTAATGCGCCCACCGCGATGTTAATCGCGCGGGAGCGACCGGAGCGACTCGGATTCGCCCGCGTGATCAATCCGCAAAAGTACGCAGACACGACGCGGTTAACTCAGCTGCAGCAATTCGATCCCGCGCGGACGCCTGTGATTTTCGTGCACGGTCTGCAAGAAACTGGAGCGAGCTGGGCCCCGATGATCGACACCCTCCGCAATGACCCCTGGATAAGAGGTCATTACCAATTCTGGTTCTTCAGTTACCCCAGCGGTTATCCTTATCCGTATTCAGCCGCACTGTTCCGCCAAGATCTCGATGGAATCGATCGTGCGTTTCCCAACCACAAGCGCGTCGTGCTCATTGGCCACAGCATGGGCGGAATGATTTGCCGCTTAATGATCACGGACGCGGGCGACAAAATCTGGCACGATTTCTTTGCCACGTCTCCGGCGAAAACGCCGCTCGCGCGAGACACTCGCAAACTTCTCGAGGAGTCGCTCGTCTTCAATCATCGGCCGGACGTTCAACGAGCGGTCTTTATTTCGACACCGCATCGCGGCAGCAAGTTCGCGTCCGGCTGGATCGGACGGATCGGCGCTGCTCTCGTTAGGACTCCGCGACTCTTCACCTCGATTTACGCGTCGACGAAACCGCTCCTAGTCTCAGATCCCGCTGCGCGAACGCTGAAACGCATGCCGAATAGCGTGGACACGCTTGAGCCTAACGACCGGTTCGTGCAAGCGGTCAACAAGCTTCCAATCGCATCCGGTATTCCATACCACTCGATCATGGGAGATCGTGGCCGCGGCGACACGCCGAACAGTTCCGATGGCATCGTTCCGTACTGGAGCTCTCATCTCGACGGCGCGGAGTCGGAATTAATCGTGGATTCAGATCACGGCGCGCAATATAATCAGCAAGCGATTCGAGAAGTTGAACGGATTCTCAAAAAGAATCTGACCGCCAAGAACTGATGAAGGGAATCCTTGTTGTTGTTTTTGTGGCGATGTCGATCCAGCTCGTGCGCTGCGCTGAGACACCTGCTCTGATTGAGCGGCCCACATCAGGAAACAGTCCAACTCAGATCTCGGTCGGAATCTGGGTTGTGGATATCAACAGCATCGACAGTGCACAGCAAAACTTCACCGCTGACATCGCTGTTGTGCTGCAGTGGAAGGACGCTCGCGTTGCCCATACGGGAACCGGACTGGCGCACTACGCACTCGATCAAATCTGGACTCCACGAGTGGCTATCGCGAATGAAACCAGTTCGGTCACTCGCAAGTTTCCGGACTCAGTCGAAGTCGAACCCGACGGCACCGTGATTTATCGGCAACGTTATGTCGGATCGTTCACGCAGTCTTTACGGCTGCAATCTTTTCCGTTCGACCGGCAGGCGTTTCATATTCAGTTGGTTGCGATTCGATATCGGCCTAACGAAGTGGTGTTTGTGCCGGATGAGAACTGGATCCGTGATGGACTCCAGCAGGCGGCCGGCATCTCGCCGTCGATAACCCTGCCTGACTGGACCGTGGAGAAATGGGACGCCAAAGCACGCGTCTATGCGCTGAAACCTGGAATGCAGTATTCGGGTTACGTTTTTGAATTCACCGCCTCGCGTAACGTCCAGCATTACCTCCTGAAAGTAATTCTTCCCCTCATTCTGATCGTGATGATGTCGTGGGCCGTTTTCTGGATCGATCCAAACACCTCCAACTCGCAAATCAGCATCGCGGTTACATCGATGCTTACACTGATTGCTTACCGTTTCGCGGTTGACAGCCAACTGCCGCGCCTGCCTTATATGACGCGCCTCGATAGCTTTTTTCTAACGAGCACGCTGCTCGTTTTCTTTTCGTTGATCGAAGTTTTGGTCACAACAATTCTCGATAACAAACAGCAGATGGAGAGAGCCAAGAAAATTGATCGCTACTGCCGCGCAATTTTCCCTGTCATCTTCGCCATCGCTTCAATCGCGATCTTTGCGAGGCCGCGCGATTGATCCGTCAGCTCGCCACGGTGAAAACAAAGCCGGCACGCCTTGCGACCTTAGCGACCGAAGAGTCGCTTGAACAATGAAAATGCTACAGTCATCGGGCGCTCATTGGTGATTCATCACAAGTCCCTCGTATATCAGCGCCTCGTGATGGTGCGCGGTAGAGGTTTCGAACCTCTGACCCCTACCGTGTCAAGATGATCCGAGCCTCCGACCGCGCTGTCTTACCTAGGTAAGCACCTCCATATGGCTTCATGCGACTTCATGCAAATTCGGGATTTGCTACAGTAAATTGCTACACTGATTTTT